>JAOZNY010000107.1 GCA_029933565.1 Bacteroidales bacterium | reverse complement strand
TTCAAAGGCTTCAGGTAAATCATCAACTTTAAATAGTTGTTTTGATTTCTCCGTTCTTAACTGCATTTGTTTTAAAATCTCATCTCCGGCCTTTCCCAAAAAAATAAAATTTTTAATTTCTGAAGCGTTTAAAAAAACCGCAAGACCCGAATAATCCAATCCCCTATCAAAACCACCCAAAATAATTGTGTCAACATTTCCAAGTGCTTTAACAGCCTCAATACTCGACTCGGGAATGGTTGAAATACTGTCGTTATAAAATTTTATACCGGCATGAATACCCACAAACTCAAGTCGGTGGGTAAGCCCTTTGAAACCTCCAATTACTTTAATCGATTGCGAGATTGCAAGCCCTGCTGACTTCGCTGCCAAAACAGCAGCCATTACATTTAACTGATTGTGTTTTCCGGGCAAGGAGATATCTTCTGTGTTTAATAATTCCGTTTTGCCATTACCCTTAAACACCAAATTCCCTTCTGAGAAATAGGCATTACATCCTTCTTCAAAACCAAAACAGATAGTATTTGCAGTAGTATTTAATTTGTTTTTTATCTGACTTGAACAAATCAAAATATCATCATCCCTTTGAAATCGACTAATATTTATTTTGGCCTTTTCATACTTTTCCAAACCATCAAAATAATCCAAATGCTCAGGGAAAACATTTAGCAATACTGCAATGTGCGGTGAAACTTTCACAAACTCAAGTTGGTGGGCTGAGAGTTCAAAAACTATTTTTGTTTCCTCATCAATTTCAGCAATACTGTCGAAAGCAGGCTTACCAATATTTCCAAGCAATTCGCTTTTCAATCCCGAACTTTTAAAAAGAAAGTGGATCAGACTACTGGTAGTACTTTTTCCTTTTGTGCCTGTAACACCAATTATCTGATTGCGGTAAAACTCAATGAATAAAGAAGTCTGCGAACTTATTTCAATATTGGAACCAATTTCTATACCCCCTAGTAATACCCCCGGCGATTTTATAATAAAGTTGTAATTAGAAAACGCATCGAAATAATTATTTCCGCAATGCAGATTTTCTTTATCGAAATCGGTAAGTAATTGGTGATTGGCAATTTCAGGGTTCTTATCGGCAATACCAACATACAAATTGGGCATAATACTTTTTAGCAACCTAAAACTCGATTGTCCTTCTCTGCCAAAGCCAAGAATTAGTACTCTTTTACCTCTTAATTTCGATTTCAGAAACTCAATCATCCAATGCTGATTTTAAAATATTAAGAAATTTCTGAGGCAAATTATTATCCTCGTTAAATTCGCCCAGGATATTCTCTATTTCATTATTTTGATTTAAATACGATAGTTCGTCAATGAATAACAATGCTCGATCTTTGTTTTCAGAACTTTCTTTTATGCTTCTTGCCAAAGCAGCGTTAACCTCATTTATGGTTCCCACGCACTCAAATGGTTTAATTGCAGAATTACCACTTAGTTCCATCAAAATTGGTTTTAAAGATGTGTCGTCAAACAAATCCTTTCCAAAAATTCCGTTTAGTTTTTTCCTATCAATAAAAGGAGAAAGTATTGTGTAGACAAAAAGGCATTTGGGGCAATTTCCACACCATTCGTCTTTCTTGCTTCCAACATTACAACTCCTAAAAGTATTAAAATGTTTGGGGAATCGCGAAAACAAATTTGCAATCTGCAATTCGTTGAGGGGGCGCAAAAAACTAAAATAATTCACCTTGGGGTGAATATATTTCTTTACATAAAAATCAAAATCCTGCTCAAACTCAAAGGACTTGGAATATTGATGGTTGATATTTGTGCCCGGTACTGTGCTCTCGTTAGCACTATTTTCGTTGGATAAAGCAATATTTCCAATTCCTGAAATTATTGCAGTCAAAACGTTTACAAACGCCAGCATTGCCGAAAAAGGAGTATGCCCGTTTAAAAAACCCTCTTCGTTCAGTTCAAGCATCTTTTTATCCAGAAAGCGTTTTACAACAATTGAATCTTCAAGTAAAAAACCTGCATTTTCAATTGTCCTCTTGCCTGCCGGTGAAGGATTAATCATCATTGGCAATACCTCAAAACTGCTATTCCTTAGCAACTCAAGGCTAACTACCGAATCTTTGCCTCCGCCAATGGGAACAATTACTTTATCGAAGTTCAAATCAGCATCCAGAATCTTTGTTTGATCACCTTCGCTAATAATTTCTACAAATTCATTTTCATTGGTTTCAATACTATTCAAATAAAAAAATTCGCCAAGGCCGTTAAAATAAAGTTTCTTCCACCAATTAGTTTGTTGGCTATTTAAAGTATGCGGGCGAATTATAATTTTTTGAGGACAGGCTAACTTCCAATAACTGACCAACTCAATCATTCCTAAATGAAAAACAATATTTTTCAGATTTGGTATTTTATCGATTTCTCCATTATAAAAACTACGTAGGGGAACTTCCAGTTTTGGATTAAAAAAATACTTATTGGAAAGATTGAAGTTAAACTCAATAATTAATACTTCATTGCTAAGTTTAAATTTGTAACTTTGGTACTCAAAGTAATCAAACTTTGTACGAAGACTTAAAAACTTTTCGTTATTATTAAAACGTTTCAATTTATTTGAATATTTTTGAAAAATATGCTGTAAAAATAAATTAAAAAATGAAGGAAATAGACAGGTTTGTTCAGATAAGAAGCAATAATTTAAATCCTGACAAGGGAAGGCTGCTTATTTCGGAGCCATTTATGGGGGATCAATATTTTGGTAGGGCTGTAGTTTTAATGGCTGAGCACAATGAAGATGGCTCATTTGGAGTGGTATTGAACAAGGCTATTCAAGCACCATTTAACGATGTCTTAAAGGGTCTCCCACCCTTCGATTCAAAAATTTATATTGGCGGTCCTGTTGACACAAATTCTACTTTTTATATTCACACCCTTGGGGAAGAAATTGAAGACTCCATGAAAATTGGTGACGGATTGTACTGGGGTGGTGATATTGAAATAATAAAGGAAATGATCTTACTCAAACAGATTACGCCATCAAACATCAGATTTTTTATTGGTTATAGCGGCTGGGGTGTAAATCAGTTGGAAACTGAACTTAAAAGTAATTCGTGGATAGTGCACAAAAAAGCAAATAGTTCCATTCTTGATTATCCTATTGAAAATATGTGGGCAGGTTTATTGGGAGAAATGGGTCCAAAATACAAATACTGGACTAAGTATCCGATTGATCCAAACATGAACTAATTATTGTTGAGGATTTGTGGAGTTTTGCAAATAATTCCAAAACACTATCTACACCATAATCATTTAGCCAATTCGTTCATCCTTTTCTTTTCTTTTCGCTGCTCTTTTGAATTAAGCCACATTGTCGACATAATTCCGCTTAAAATGCCTTTCCAAATATAATTTATAAATACTTTCTCTTTATTAGGTTCAATGTAAACATGGCCTGTTCGTGTTTTACCAAGGAAATGCGGGTTATTGGATTTTACTAGCAAATCGTTAACAAGAAAACTAAAGAATGGTGCTGCAATCCCTTTGTTTAACTGGGCTTTTTCTCTATCGTAAAGTCTTACCCTTAATTTTTTGTAACGGAATATTAAACTACCGGTGGCAATACTGTCGCCTGCATTTATACCAATTATATCCAAATTACCTTTGCCTTTTGTAATTGAAACACCAAAAAGGTTTTGGGTCATTGAGTTAAAATCCCTGAAATCTATTTCTTCGGTTTTGCCACTGAAACTAAACCCATTTGTATTTAACGGAAACTCAATATTTGCCGTGAGATTGGTATTTCCCATTACCTTTGAATTGAAGTCTACTTTTATAATTGGTGGAAAAGTCATCAAACTAGGCATATTCGATAATTCTCGGCCCATAATATTAACATCCGTAAAAAATATCTCTCCCGGGATTACAGAACCAGCAACGTATTCACCAACAAGTATATGGGAATTATTAAGCCTTAATGTGTCGATATAAAAATTAGATTTAACACCTCTAATTGCTTCAGATGGGAAAGGCTTTTCAGTACCATGTTTAAAAGGATATTTTTTATCGCGATAGGCTATAAGATTGAAGCCATCCAAATCAACCGAAGAAACCAGAAATTCCTTTTTTGAAATAACTCTTTGGAAATCAATTCCCGCCAACACTATTTTATTACCTGTAACATCAAGCATTGTAGTTTGATTTACAGCCTTTTTAAAAAACTCCTCGCTTGCAAACCTTGGTTTTAACTTAAACGAATCGACACTTATTGAACTCTTGGAAAAATCGTAAAGAATATCTCCGCTTGAAATTTCATACAAACTATCGGCAGTAATAAATTTTCTGTTATTTATATCGAGTTTAATATTACTTAAATGAAGCATACTACTATCGCTTGACGAAAAACCAGCGTCAGAGGCATAAATATCCATTTCGTTAATAATATACTCATTATGGGTACTGTCGGAAATATTATTAACTCTCAAATCAACATTTTTGAATATGCTTTTTTTTATGTTGAACCTCTTAATTATATCAGAATATTCTTCAAGAGCCTCTACCCTACCAGAAAAACTCAATTGCTTATGCTCACTTTCTCTATTGTTGAATTCAAGAAATAATGTATCACTCCTTAGTTCGTCAACTTCTATTTTGTATGATTTTTGATTATTATGAACAATATTTTTAAAACTGAGTGATGGAACTCTGGCATAAACTCCATTTGCATTCGCTGTAAGTGGTTTATCAATAATCAACTCACTAAACTCCAAATCATTGTTTAGTTGACTGGTAGAAACATGTCCTAATTTTATTCGAGACTGGTTTTCATGATTAAACAAATCAAAATCACTAATATTCAAATCAAGTTCAGAGAGCAGGTTGTCACTACTTTTTTGAGGTTTCCACACAATATCAAAATCTCCAACACTAATATCTTTCTCCAATCCATTTGTGATAAGGTTGAGGTTTAAACTAAGGTCAGACAATTCGATTTCGTTAAAAGAAGTTTTGCTTAGCACATTGCTTTTGGTTTTATCGCTATTCTCTTTATTATTTGGATTTTCAGTTTCGTGGGCCGACAAATCAATTTCGGGCTTAGAAATAATTAATTTGTCAAATACAAGTTCTTGATAATTAATCGCTTTTAGATAATCCAACTTCAATAAACTAATATTTTCAATACTGAATTTATCAGTTGAAAGACTAATATTTTTTACAGTAAGACTGTCAATATCTACACCCAAATTATGTAGGTTTATGCTTGAATCGGAAGTGCTGAAAGTTAGATCTTCAATATTTGCTTTTATGTTGTTTTCTTCAAACATTAAACTTTCAAGTTCAATGCTTAAGCCAATTTGCTGTATTTCATTAAAACTAATGTATTTAGGAAACATAATTCTATCTACATTCAACTCAAAACCGGTGGTAAATGAAGTTAACTGACCTTGCTTATTAACACTGATTTCAAAATCACCATCGCGGAGTACTAATTCGTCGACCTCTATATTAAAAGGTAATGCGATAAATAACGAATCAGTGCTTTGCTTTTTATTCAAACTGTCGATAACGCTTAAGGAAACATCTATTATTGGCTTTTTTATAACAATCTGTTTAGTGTTAAAACTGTTATTCTCAACTAGTGATAATATTTCAAAATCAGAAATTCCCAGGTCATGAAAACTGAAGTCAATTGTTTCTACCGAACTCCCCTCCTTACCAATTTTCAACTTTCCATTCTTCAAATTCAAATAATTGTTTTTACAAGAAGATGACGCACTACTATATGAAAGATTATTTTTTTCGAGTGAGAATTCAATTTTTTCAGAATCCCAGCTTAAATCAGTTAAACTTTTCCTGGAAATATCTTCACCTTCTATTTTTCTATCATAAATACCCGTAGAAACATTAAGCTTGTTTATAATAGCCATAAGACCCTCATTATTAAACAAAGTAATATCTGCCTGGTTAACAATTATCTTTTCAAGTTTAAACAGTTCTGCAAAACCACTTTGTTTTTTATTACTGCTTTTCTTGAAATATTTTGAAGACAGATTAACATTTACATCAGGCTGAGTTAATGTAAGTTTTAGATGATTTATCTTTTTATCAAGAATACCTTTAACATCAAGTCCATCAACCAATACTTCTTTGGATTTAAACTCAATGTTAGCCAAGGTATCAGCAAATGCAATATTTGATATTTTAAGTTGCGAATTGCTTGAAGAATAAGTAATATTTTGAGTTTGGATGGTTTGTGTGCTATCGAATGAAAAATACTCAATTCCAAATTCAAACAAATCAAAACTCGGGAATATATTATTATAATACATACTTGTATCGATGGACAGTCCTACAAACTGAAACCCTACTCCTTCTGCAATTGCGCTTTTTTTAAAATCACTCCTTAGCAAAGCACAATTAATGTTTTCAAACATCACCGTATCAATATCTATTTGCTTAATAAGTGGAAATATCTGCTCTAATATTTCTGCTGTTTTTTCCTTTTTAGTACTATTTTTACTTAAGTTAGGCTTCAGCCCTAGGTATCCCCCATTAACCTTTATCAATTGAATATTTAAATCATTTGCACTCTTAATTTCACTAATACTAAGCCCATCAATTTCTACATCATTAATATAAATACTGTCAACTACACCTCCTACACCACGACTCAGATAAAAACTAGAGACATCCAATTTATCGTACTTCGAATCAAATCTAATATTCTTAATACTAAGTTCTCTATCATTCTTTAGTGGTTTTAAAAAATCAGAAATATCAATTATTAAACGCCGTGCATACAAAAATGAATGCGAATCAAATTCAAGACTATCAACAGTGGTGTTGAAATCATGAAGTTCAACCATAAAGTCGGCTGAGCCAAGATATTCTTTGGTGCTGTCGGCCTCAAAAACCACATTGCCATATTCTACTTTGAGTAAATTAATCTCAATTGGAAAAATACTTAAACCCGCTCTATTTTTATGAAGTGAATGAAGATGACTACTAATTGATGATTTACTTTTCTTTTGTTCTTCATTATGTGAAAAAATGATTTCAGGTTTAGCAGTATGTATCTCTCTGGCTTTTATTTTCCTTTCTTTTAAAAGTTTCCAAACACTAAAGCCTGCAACAGTAACACTATCAAATGAAAGTTGACTTAATTTTGTTTTTTTATCATTAATCAAATCTACCGGTAAAACGGTCAAGTTCAGATTAAAGACTTTTAATGATTTTTCAAAGGGATTATAATCAATTTCGGCCAGGCTAAGAACCATTTCCCCACCGCTCCTTTCAGAAATGGCGTCAATTAATATCATTTTCATAATTTGAGAACGATAAACCCAAATACTACTAATACCAATAATTATAATTACCAGCAATATCCATAATGATATTTTGATACTTTTCTTCAAATTATTATTTCCTAGTTAAATCAAAAAATACAGGCAAGTGATCGCTGTATCCTCCATTGTACTTGTATCCAATATTAGTTCTAAATGGCTTATACCCCAAATACTTATTGTCTTCTTCTAACACAAAAGGCATATCAAATATTAAAAGGCCTTCACTGGAAACTCTTAAACTATTGCCATCAAATAGTGACCTAGAGACAAAAATCTGGTCAAATATATACCATTCTTCTTTATACTTCAGTGTACCTGAAACATTATTTTGAAATGGTGATGCCGACAATCCTATTAAACTACCATCTTTAATTAAGTTCTGAATGCTTGCGTCTTCTTGCTGATCATTAAAATCGCCCATTGCAATTATATGTGCCTTTGGAAACATTCCCAATATAGAATCTGTTTTTGATTTAAGTATTTCAGAAAACTGCATCCTCAGTGCATTTGATTCCATCAAACCTCTGTAGCGGGAAGTCCAGTGATTTATAAAAACATGAACTGTATCATTTTCCAACAAACCTTTTACATATAATATATCTCTTGTTTCAATTTGCTCTTCCTGCTCATTAAAAATTGAAAAAGCCTCACTATAAATAGGTGTAAACTGTTCGCCATAAATCAAGGCAACGTCAATACCCCTTTTGTCGTTTGAATTATAATGTACATATTTATAATTCATTTTCTTTAAAGGAGTATTGTATAACAAATTATTAAGCACTGCCTCGTTTTCAATTTCACAAACACCTGCCACCGTAAAACCATCCCAACCTGATAAAGCCTGAAATACTTGATACAACTTCCGCCCTTTTTCATAAAACTTTTTGCTAGTCCAATGCATTTCACCATTAGGTGAAAAGTCGTTATAAGAAAGAGTAGAGTCAACTAATGCATCAAAATAATTTTCCACATTATAAAAGACAAATCTAAATTTATCTTTAGGTTTATCACTCTGTGCCAGCAAACCGTTATTAGTAATAACCCAAATAGCAAATACAAAAAGTAAATATTGTTTCATAAAATAAAGATATTAAATAATTCGTAAAGTGTCGCAACTTTTTCCCATATTCGCAATTCAAAAATAAACAACAATTATTCAGGTTTTTTTATACCTCATATTTTCGAATTGCCTTAGCATAAGCAACTTGAATTAATAGATGAAGAACAAATAATAATAATTTGCAAGAGGGGGGTATAAAAAACCAAAAATCTGGTACTAATATATAGAACAGTGAAAGATATTTCTACTGAACAAATTTTGGATGGTATAATTAACAATAATAGTTTTATTATACAATATGTCTATAAAAAGTTCTTTGCAATGGTGCGTAATTATATTCTTAACCACGGAGGTAATGAAGAAGACACTCGTGATATTTTCCAGGATGGCATAATGATAATATATGATCAGAGGAAAAATAAAGGGCTTGATATAAAAAATGGATTTAGTACTTATTTGTTTGCAATATGCAGAAACAGATGGCTAAACCATAACAGAAATTCTAAGAAATTAGTTTACACTGAGACTGAAAGCCTAAGTTACGAGTTGGATAAAACTGAAATGGGAGATCATTTTTTGGAAATTGAAGAATTAGGTTTTATAGAAGCAAGATCAAGAATTTATCAAAAGTATTTTGATAAAATGAGTGAGGAGTGCAAGAAGATGTTAAGAATGATGGCAGAAGGATTAAGTCTTAAAGAAATCCAACTTAGTTTTAATTATAAATCTGAGGGTTTTGCCTATAAAAAACGAAGCATTTGCAGATCACGATTATCAAAATTAGTAAAGCAAGATAAAAACTTTAAAGAAAATGATAACTACTAACAAAACAGAGCGCATTGAAAAATATCTTGACGGCAGGCTAGATAATGTCGATCGTAAAGAGGTTGAAGATGTCATTAAGAAAGATAAATCATTCGCTCAAGAACTAAAATTCCAAAGAGAACTAAGAGAAACTATTAAAGATGAACAAAAAATGAAGGTAAGAAGAACTCTAAGTAGAGTTTACAGACAAACTTCATATAAGAGTACATTTATTAAAAGATGGAAACTAAACGCTATAGCGGCAGCGGTAACAATTATGATTCTTACAGCAGGTGGTATGATGTTTAATTATTTTCAAACCTCAAGCACTAATAACATAGCGTTATATAATGAGTACTTTGATGTAGATAGTGAATTATTTACCGTAAGAACTGATAAATCAACTGTTAACAACACGGTAGAAAACGGAATAACTGCGTTTAACGAGAAAGATTTTACTAAAGCACTTGAGTTGTTTAATAAAAGCAACGACAATATGGCTTCAAATTTATACGCAGGTTTCACCTATATGCAGTTGCTCGAATTTGATAATGCCATACAAAAGTTTAACGAAATATTAGATGATAATAACAATCTCTTTATTGATCAGGCAAAATTTAATCTTGCCCTTTGCTATATTGCAAACAATGATTTAATAAAGGCAGAAACGGAATTACAGGCAATTATTGATGAAAATAGTGCCTACACCCCTAAAGCACAAAAAATATTGAATACTATAGAAAAATAATATCAGCAGCGGTTTAATTATCGATTAACAACATTCTGGTCAGAGTTTACTGAAAAACTAACAAGCAAGTGATCAGAATAAACAAGCAAAAAAGCGTAATAACTAAAGGTTTTACGCTTTTTTTTTATTTATA
>JAOZNY010000106.1:5384-10116 GCA_029933565.1 Bacteroidales bacterium | reverse complement strand
TTAATTGGAATCGCTATTCTGATTTCTTTGTATATTTTTGCATCCACTTAAAAAAACAGAAATAAATGAAACCTACATTATTGATATTGGCAGCAGGCCTTGGTAGCCGCTATGGCGGAGTTAAGCAGATGGATAAAATTGGCCCTTCGGGCGAAAGTATAATCGACTACTCCGTTTTTGATGCCATTAGAGCAGGATTTGGTAAAGTAGTTTTTGTATTAAACAAAAATATAATTGACGATTTTAAAGATATTTATGAAGAGCGTTTAAGTGGGAAAATTGAAACTGAATTTATTCTACAGGAACTACACAACATTCCAAGCGGTATTGAATTTAATGCTGCAAGGGTAAAACCATGGGGAACTGCTCATGCGGTTTTGGTTGCCAAAAATGTAATTAATGAACCATTTGCAGTAATAAATGCCGATGATTTTTATGGCAAGGATGCTTTCAAAGTTTTATCAGAATATCTGCAATCGCTTGCAAACGACTCTGCCGATTATTCGATGGTGGGTTACAAATTAAAAAATACTTTATCTGATAATGGAAGTGTCTCCAGAGGAGTATGTAGTTCTGAAAATGGTTTTTTAACAGATGTTGTTGAAAGGACAAATATTTACAAGAAAGAAAACAAAGTTGTATTCGAAGAAAATGACACCCCTTTGGAAATTCCTGAAGACTCAGTGGTTTCCATGAACTTTTGGGGATTTAGTCCTAAATTCTTTTCTCAAATGGAAAATGACTTTAAAAAGTTTATAGTTGAAAATGCAGAAAACCTTAAAGCAGAGTTTTATATCCCCCTTGTTGCAAACAACCTCATCACCAGAAATGAAGCAAGAGTAAAAGTTTTAAGCAGTGATGCTGAATGGTTTGGCATAACTTATAAAGAGGACAAAGAAGAAACAATTAAAAAAGTATCTCAACTTGTTGAAAATGGGTTTTATCCTTCTTCACTATGGTTGTAAAAAGTTAGTTACTAATAAATCTTTAAAATTATATTTCATTTTTCTTTCATATCTTTATACCCAATTAAAATATCCTATGCAGGAAGACAATTTTGATTTAATAAGGCCATATACCGACCAGGAAGTAAAAGATGCAATCCCGCGGATTGTAAAAGATGCTGCTTATAAACCTATGATGGACTTTCTTTTTTCGGAAGAAAAACAAAAGAAGATAACGAAAAATTTATTGAACGTAAAAACAATAGATGAATTTCAGCAGGAGTTCACTCTACCATGTATTAGTTCGGTAGTTGAAAAAACCTCAACAAGTGCCACTTATTCGGGGCTTGACAATCTCAGCAGAAGTCATAAACACATGTTTATTGGCAACCATCGCGACATTGCCCTCGACTCATCATTATTGGGTCTTCACATGATAAACAACGGGATTACTCCACCTGCAATGAACTGGGGTAGTAATCTGGAAGTTTCGCAATTTATTGTTGATTTGGGTAAATGCAACCAAATGATAACGGTTTTTAGGGATGGCAGCCCAAAGGAAATATTAAGAAATTCACAACGGCTGTCGGCCTTTATCAATAAATTTATTTCATCGAACAAGAAATCGGTTTGGATTGCACAAAGCAAGGGAAGGACTAAGGATGGTTACGACCGTGTTGAGGCCAGCATACTAAAAATGCTGATATTGTCAGGAGACAAAAACACTAAAAAAGCATGCCTTGATTTAAATATTATTCCCATAACAATTTCCTATGAACTTGAGCCATGTGGTGGCATGAAGGTTAGGGAAGTATTTTTGTCGCAGGAAGAAAAATACAAAAAAGATCCACACGAAGACTTTAAAAGTATTATTGGTGGTTTTACAATGCAGAAAGGAAATATCCATGTTGAGTTTGGAAAACCAATTAACGACAAAATAGACGAAGTTAATGAAAACCAAACGAACAACGGAATAGTCCGTGATGTTGCTGCAATCATCGAAAGAGAAGGTCATAAAAACTATAAACTTTGGCCTACTAATTACCTTGCCTACGACCTGCTGGAAAACAGTAGTCGTTTTGAAGAACATTATAACAACGAAACAAAAGAGGTTCTTGAAAATCGTTGCCAAATGGTTTTTGAAGTTATTAAGGATGATAAGGAAAAACTCAGAAAATTATTTTACAAAATGTACGCCAACCCGGTTTACATTAAAATTTCAGAAGGGTTTTTATAGAAGTAATTTATTGTTATTGATATTATTACTTACAAACTTAGTTCTTTCGTTGTATCATGAAGTCGTAGAGAGAAATACTTTCCCAATTATCGACCGTAACTACCGTGCTGATAGACTCACAAGGAATGTTATTTTTGGTATTAGACTTTTAAATCTATAATCAGCAACATCCATTTAAATTTACTTTCCATGGCTGTATTTCGTAATTATCAAAATATTACCTTTGCAGGTTCATCATTTATTTGAAGAACGAAGGATTATAATTGAGAATATGATTACAGTAAGTGAGAAAGATCTTGACTTAAAAGATTATTACGAGATACTCTTCAATAATGCCGAACTTAAATTATCAGAAGGGATTCTGGAAAAAGTTGACAAATGTTTTGCATTCCTAACAGAGTTTTCGGAGAACAAAGTTATTTATGGCGTGAATACCGGACTTGGGCCAATGGCACAATATCGTGTTGAAAAGGAAGACCAACTACAACTTCAATATAATTTAATAAGAAGCCATTCGGCAGGACAGGGAGATCCACTTAAAGCCGTTTATGTGAAAGCGGCAATGATTTCCAGGTTGAAAAGTCTTTCGCTGGGATATTCAGGAATCCACACCGATGTAATTAAACTCCTTACACTACTAATTAATAAAAATATTATTCCTTACATTCCAGAGCATGGTGGCGTTGGTGCTAGTGGTGATCTTGTACAACTTTCACATCTGGCACTGGTTTTAATTGGTGAGGGTAAGGTTCTTTTTAAAGGTAAGTGGCAATCGACTGCCGAAGTATTTGAAAGAGAAGGAATCAACCCACTTAAAGTACATTTGCGCGAAGGTCTGGGCTTAATCAATGGAACTTCTGTAATGTCAGGAATTGGGGTGGTCAACACCATTTACTCCAAAAAACTGCTCAACTGGTCGGTATCGGCATCAGCCATGATTAACGAAATTGTTGAATCTTTTGATGATCATTTTTCTGTTGAATTAAACAGCACAAAAAAACATGCAGGTCAGCAAAGGATTTCCAAAGCAATGCGCGATTCACTTTCCGATTCAAAGTTGATAAAAAAGCGTGCCGACTCCCTTTTCAATGGTAAAATTGAAGAAAAAATCTTCAAGCAAAAAATACAGGAATATTATTCGTTAAGGTGTGTTCCTCAGGTATTGGGTCCAATTTGCGATGCAGTTTATAATGTGGAAAAGGTACTGGAGAGCGAGATCAACTCAGTAAACGACAATCCGGTAGTCGATGTAAACACCAAACATGTTTATCACGGTGGTAACTTTCATGGCGATTACGTTTCTTTCGAAATGGACAAACTAAAAATTGGAGTTACCAAACTTTCCATGCTCGCCGAGCGTCAACTAAATTTTTTGATGAACAGCAAACTGAATGAAATTCTTCCTCCTTTTGTAAACCTTGGCACACTTGGATTAAACCTTGGCATGCAGGGCACACAGTTTACGGCAACATCCACAACTGCCGAAAACCAAACACTGTCGAACCCAATGTACATTCACAGCATCCCCAACAACAACGACAATCAGGATATTGTGAGCATGGGCACCAATTCTGCCCTGATGGCAAAAAAAGTCATCGACAATACTTTCGAGGTATTGGCAATTGAGTTTCTTACCATAATTCAGGCTATTGATTATTTAAAATTTCAAGATAAGTTATCCACTTACACTAAGAATATTTATAAGAGCCTCAGGCAAATTGTTCCAGTGTTTACTGAGGATTCGCCAAAATATGAGGAAATAAACAGCATAAAAGAATACCTTAGAAATAATAATCCAAACATTATTAAATAAAATGGAATACGCATTGATAACAGGTGGCTCAGGTGCTTTAGGGAAAGCAATCTGCATAAAACTGGCAGAAATGGGCTATCCAATAATTGTTCATTACAACTCAAATGAAAACTCTGCCAAAACTGTAGTTGAAGAAATTAAGGAAAAAGGTGGCAAAGCAGAAACCATTAAATTTAATGTTTCAGATTTTAATGAAGTAAAAAATACCCTGAATTCGTGGCAAGAACAACATCCCGATGATTTAATTTCTGTTTTGGTAAACAATGCCGGAATTACTAAAGATACCCTAATGGTTTGGATGGAAGAAAATGATTGGAAAGATATTATCGACACCAACCTCAACAGTTTTTACTTTGTTACTTCACCGCTATTGCAAAAAATGGTTTTGAACAAATGGGGCAGAATTGTAAATGTGGTTTCGCTTTCAGGGCAAAAAGGACTTCCCGGACAGGTAAATTATTCAGCTAGTAAGGCAGGGGTAATTGGTGCTACTAAAGCACTGGCCCAAGAAGTTGGGAAAAAGAAAATTACTGTTAATGCGGTTTCGCCGGGATATATTTCAAGTGAAATGACCAAAGACCTTGACGAAAAACTGCTCAGAAAAAATATTCCTGCAAACAGATTTGGAAAACCTGAAGAAGTAGCAGCAACTGTAGGCTTTTTAGTTTCGGAAGGAGCCGCTTACATTACCGGCGAAGTAATTAGTGTTAATGGAGGACTTTATACTTAGGGGAAGTT
>JAOZNY010000106.1:2017-5284 GCA_029933565.1 Bacteroidales bacterium | reverse complement strand
TTTTATCAAGACGTCAGCGGGTTGGACTTCCTGAGCAAGGTGAATATGCCTATCTGGCGACTATGGAAGCATTAAAAAATGCTAAAATAGATCAGGATTATCTCGACAAAAATATTGTTGGAATTTTGTATGGCAACGACAGTTCCACCACTGCTGTAATGGAAGCCACCGACATTATCAGGAATAAGCGTAATACAATGCTTATTGGTTCGGGTTCAATTTTCCAGTCGATGAATTCAACCATTTCGATGAACCTTTCTGTTATTTTAAAACTAAAAGGAATTAACCTTACTGTTAGTGGTGCCTGCGCAAGTGGTTCGCACGCCATTGGACTAGGCTACACCCTTATTAAACAAGGACTGCAAGAAGCAATAATTTGTGGGGGTGCTCAAGAAGTAAATGCAATTTCTATGGGTAGTTTTGATGCATTAAGTGCTTTTTCGGCTCGCAACGAAGAGCCAACAAAAGCATCACGACCATTTGACCGCGATAGGGATGGGCTGATTCCATCAGGTGGTGGGGCAACAGTAATACTCGAAAGTTACGAATCGGCAAAGCGCCGTGGAGCACCAATAATTGCTGAAGTTCTAGGCTACGGCTTTTCTTCCAATGGCGATCATATTTCTGTTCCAAATATTGAAGGACCCGTACGATCTTTAAGGATGGCACTTGAGCAAGCAAATCTTAATGCAACCGACATTGACTACCTCAATGCCCATGCAACATCAACGCCTGTGGGCGACACCAACGAGGCTCAGGCAATTTACGAAGTATTCAACAAAGGCAGAGTGCCAATAAGTTCCACTAAATCGATGACCGGCCACGAAATGTGGATGGGAGGTACAAGTGAAATAATTTACTCAATGCTTATGGCGCAAAATTCATTTATTGCTCCAAACATAAATTTTGAGAATCCTGATGAGCATTCGGCGAAACTAAATATTATAAGCAAAACAACTGAAGCCAAGATTAATACATTCCTCTCTAATTCCTTCGGATTTGGCGGAACTAACTCTTCGTTAATTGTAAGAAAATTATAATTATTTCCATATTTTCTATTTTTTACGAATTTTCAACAATAAATTTATTGCCATTAAATTAATTTCTATTTTTGCAAACTGTTTAATTTAGAACAAAAAATACTGATGGGAAGAGATTTTGTTGTTGAGACTGTTAACGGGTTTTTGATCGAGGAGTTTGAACTTGAACCCGAACAACTAGTGCCCGAGGCTGTAATGAAGGATGACCTTGATATTGAAAGCCTCGACTTTGTTGATATTGCTGTTGTAATTGAGAAAGAGTTTGGCCTTAAAGTAACCAGCGAACAAATGATAAAGATTATAGTACTCGACGACCTTTACAACTTCATTTTAGAAGAACAGAAGAATTAATGTCTTCCTGGCAAGGCAAAACTCGAGGTGGCAAATTTGGATATTGGTTTTTTATTCAAATTTTAAGATTTCCCGGAATTAAATTTGCCTATTTTTTCCTTTATTTCGTTTCAGCATATTACGTATTATTTGTAGCAAAAGCACGAAAACCCATATTTTGGTATTTTCATAATATTCAGGAGTTTTCCTATTTCAAATCAGTGGCTTCCACCTTTCGTAATTTTTATGTGTTCGGACAAGTAATAATTGATAAAGTGGCTCTGATGGCAGGGTTTTCAAAAAACTTTACTTTTAACTTCGACGGTGAAGAGCAAATACAGGAAATGGCAAACAGCACTGGTGGACTATTGGTTGGTGCCCACGTTGGCAACTGGGAAATTGCCGGTCATCTGCTTGAAAGGATAAATACCAAAGTACATATTGTTATGCTTGAGGCTGAGCACGAAAAAATAAAGGCCATGCTCGATGATGTTATGACTGAAAAGAAAATGAACATTATTGCAATAAAAGATGATTTCACACATCTTTTTAAAATTAAACAAGCATTTGAAAATAATGAAATTGTTGCCATGCATGGCGATAGATTCCTGCCCGGAACTACTACTGTTACTACAAATTTTTTCGGAAAACAGGCAGAACTTCCGCTGGGGCCTTTTCTACTTGCTGTTAAGTACAACAAGCCGGTTTCATTTGTAAATGCTTTTAAGGAATCGAGCACTCACTATCATTTTTTTGCTACTAAGGCCGTTTCAATAAATAAGACCACAACAATCAAGGATCGCAACAAAGCAGCCACTCAACTGTTAAAAGAATATATAACAACCTTAGAAAAATCACTAATAAAATACCCCGAGCAGTGGTTTAATTATTATTATTTTTGGAATAAATGAAAAAGACATTTTTAAATGGGATACAATTACGGAGACGATAAAAAATCGGCATTACAGGCCAAATTCGATGCACAAAAAATTGCCTTTGCGCCAATAATGTTTCAGGCTTCAAAGGCTCTTCGCGACCTTGGAATACTTGATTACCTCATGAAAAAAAGACGTATAGGTGCTTCCATTGAAGAAGTGGCTGAAAAACTTGAACTCTCAGTTTATGGGGTGAAAGTTCTGCTCGAAGCAGGGATAAGTCTTGAAATGGTGATGGCAAAAGAGGGCTTGTTCCACATTACAAAAACCGGATATTTTATCCTTAGCGATGAACTCACAAAAGTAAATATGGACTTTACCCAAGACGTAAACTATTTGGGAATGTTCAATCTACAGGAATCGATTAAAAATGGAAAACCAGAAGGACTTAAGGTTTTTGGCAACTGGCCAACGGTTTACGAAGCCCTTGCTGAACTTCCCGAAAAGGTAAGGGAAAGTTGGTTTAGCTTCGACCATTACTATTCCGACTTTGCTTTCCCAGAAGTACTTCCCCACATTTTCATCAACAAACCAAAAAAGATAATGGATGTTGGCGGGAATACCGGTAAGTTTTCCATTTTCTGTGCAAAAAATAATCCCGATGTAAACATGACTATCCTCGATCTTCCCGGTCAGGTTAATGATGCCAATAAAAATATTGAAGAAGAGGGACTTGCTGACCGAATTTCTACACATGCATTAAACCTTCTCGACAATTCAATTCCTTTCCCAAAAGGGCACGATGCCATTTGGATGAGCCAGTTTTTGGATTGTTTCTCACAAGAAGAAATATTGGGTTTGCTCAACAGAAGTTTTGAAGCACTTGACGAAAACGGAACACTTTTTATACTCGAAACCTATTGGGACAAACAGCAGTTTCCTGCCTCAACCTACAGTTTACACGCAACCACACTTTATTTTACAGCAATTGCAAATGGCAACAGCCAGATGTACCATTCTGA
>JAOZNY010000106.1:0-1917 GCA_029933565.1 Bacteroidales bacterium | reverse complement strand
CACATTCTGCAAATACTCAAAAACTATAATATTCCTGCCTCTTTTTTTTGTGTAGGAAAAAAGATTGAAGAATACCCTGACCTATTAAAAGAAATTTATAAAGATGGCCACATTGTAGGCAACCACAGTTATAGCCATTCGAAAATATTTGATTTGCGTTCTACAAAAAATATGATAATAGAAATTGAAAGAACCAATGAAATAATTGAACAGACTATCGGGAAAAAGCCAATGCTGTTCAGACCGCCATTCGGGGTAACCAACCCTTTGCTGGCAAAAGCCATAAAAAGAACAGGGATTATTTCAATGGGCTGGAGTTTGCGCTCATGGGACACAAACGGTAAGGTTAATAAAGTTGTTGAACGGCTTAAGCGGAAAGTTCATCCGGGTGATGTAATACTTTTTCACGATAATAGGGCAAACACAGTTGAAATACTAAATAGATTTCTACCCTACTTATTTGATAATGGTTATCAGGTTGTTGCCCTCGACAAACTGCTAAAAATTAAACCCTATGCCGAAGATTAGTTTATTGCTTTTTTTAATGATCTCCCTTTCTGTATTTTCTCAGGAAGAATTTATTTTGATTGAAAACCCAAATGAGGTAAGCAAAAAAATAGAGCAACATTCAGCAAATATTTTTAGTATTAAAAGTGATTTTACTCAACAAAAACATCTGGGCATACTTGAGGAAATACTAGAAAGCAAGGGTAACTTTATTTTCAAAAAAACCGATAATGTTAAATGGCAGTATGCAACACCATTTGACTACACCATTATTGTAGCCAACGGTAAATTCATTATCGACAACGAAGGTAGTACAAGCGAATTCGATCTTAACTCCAATGAAATATTCAGGCAAATAAACAAAATGATCGTTACAGCCATTAGCGGTAATTTTATTGGAAACAACGACTTTTCTGTTGTATTCAAGGAAAATGAGAATTACTATCTGGCACAGTTAAGTCCGGTGGAAGAAACTGTTGCCGAAATGCTGGAATCAATAAACATCTACTTTAGCAAAGAGAGTTTAAGTGTGGAGAAAGTAAAATTTGTGGAGCCGGGCAGCGATTACACCCTTATTGTTTTTGAGAACCAGAAGGAGAATGTTAAAATTGATGACAGTGAGTTTAGGGTTCAATGAAGGAATGAGTGAATGAGAGAATGAGAGAATGCTGTAATGATTTTAAATGCTTAAATGCTACAATGAGTAAAAAAACATAATGAGCAATGATTAAATCTTTGAAAATAATTTATTGGGCTAGTCCTTTTATTATCACATTATCACATTATCGCATTATCGCATTATCAATTAGCATTATTTTCTCCTCACTCCTCCTTCCCTCCTGCTCTCCAAACTACCTTGAGGGTTACACAAAACTTGAAAATACCGACCTTATAAAATCTGCAGTTTTTGATAACAATTTCAAAAAAGCAACCTATAAAACCAAGTTAACACTTATGGGCAACCAACTCAGTGGAATTTTATTGGTTAAAAAGACAAAGGAAGATGAATTCAGGTTTGTGTTTGTTTCTGAAATTGGAATTAAATATTTCGATCTGGGCATTAAACCCATAGCGAATAATTATTTAGAAACAAGCCATTATTTAATGTCAGCCTTAAACAAGGGAAATGTTGAGCAAATACTGTTTGATGACTTTTGTAAACTAGTTAAACCAAGCAAAGCAAATCCGACACAGACCTTTTTTAGAAACAAAACCACCGGCATTATTGCCTTCGAACTGGATGAAATTAACTCAAAGCCCATTTATTT
The DNA here is from genome assembly GCA_029933565.1 of Bacteroidales bacterium. GTDB lineage: Bacteria > Bacteroidota > Bacteroidia > Bacteroidales > F082 > BM524. The sequence continues at coordinate 142 of JAOZNY010000106.1, read as the reverse complement.
TATGGACACTGAAAATAACCGAATAGAAAAAATAGTGTGGAAAAGCAAAATCTCCGGCAAATCTCAAATCCTACTTTCCAACTACAAAAACAGCCTACCTGCCAAAATTGAGATTGAGAATAAAAAGTATGGGCTTGGAATA
>JAOZNY010000331.1 GCA_029933565.1 Bacteroidales bacterium | reverse complement strand
GAAATGGGATTGCTAAGTGCGCATACCGGCCTCGACGGAAAAGTTGATGTTCACATGGGCGTTGGCGAACACGGCAACAATATGGAATGTATCGATTGCCACAAAACTCATGAACACAAAATTAGTGGTCAGTTGTATTCGGTTTCTTCTTCTAATAATAATCATGCTAGTTGTACACAATGCCATACCGACAAACCTCACACCAGTGAATTGTTAAACAACCATTATCGTACAATTGCTTGTCAAACATGCCACGTTACCGATTATGCCAAACTTCACTCAACTAAAATTATTTGGGACTGGTCGACAGCAGCACAAATGGACAAAGACGGTAAGCCTCTTTATAAAACGGAGGATTTTGGCGACACTTATTCCTGGGATGGTAGAGTTTATAAAGACGTAGAAATACACTACGACCCAAAACATGGTACTGCAGTTTTTAAAAAAGATATGAAACCTGAATATATTTGGTTTAACGGTACCGCCGATCACCATTTGCTTACCGATAAAATTAAAGACACAAGTAAAGTTTTGGTTCTTAACCCACTTTTCGGCTCCTACCACGATAATATTTATCCATCCGATTCAGCCTACCCATCTAAAATTTGGCCTGTTAAAGTGATGCGTGGCAAGCAACCTTACGACCCTGTGAACAGATTGGTAATCCAGCCGAAGCTTGTTGGCAAGAAAGGCAGTAATGCTCTTTGGGCCGATTTCGATTGGAATGCTTCTTCGAAAGCAGGTATGGAGTACGTAGACCTGCCTTACAGTGGAGAATACGATTTCATAGAAACCGAAACGCTTTGGCCACTTAATCACGAGGTATCCACTTCGGATAACGCACTGACATGTATTGAGTGTCATAATTCAAACGACAGCAGATTGAAAAATTTGGCTGGATTTTATCTTCCGGGCAGAGACAATAACCCATGGGTCGACTACATGGGAATAATATTTATACTCCTTGTTTTAGCAGGTGTTAGTATTCATGGATTATTAAGAGTAGTAAGCAATAAAAAAAATAGTTAACAGATGAAAAAGGTATTAATTTATAAAAGGTACGAACGTTTTTGGCACTGGACACAAGCTGCTTTAATTTTATTGCTTGCACTTACCGGCTTTGAAGTACATGGTTATTTTGAATTGATTGGTTACGATTTTTCGGTGCTCATCCATCGCAATCTTGCTTGGGCATTTATGATACTTATTGTTTTCACACAGTTTTGGAATTTTACAACAGGCGAATGGAGGCAATACATCCCCTCTACGAAAATGATGAAAGCCCAAATTGAGTATTACGTAACGGGGATTTTCCGCCACGCACCTCACCCAACCCGTAAAACTGTTTATAATAAGTTCAACCCTTTGCAGAGGCTAACTTATCTGGGACTGCGTTTGTTGATAATCCCAATAGTGGTTTTTAGCGGTCTGCTTTATATGTACTACCCCTATTTCGTAAGTAATGGCGTTGTTGGCGACCTCGGCCCCATCGCATATTTTCATACCATTGGCGCATTTCTTTTGCTTGGTTTTGTTATTGCCCACGTTTATCTTACAACCACAGGGCACAAGCCATTATCAGCCATCAAGGCGATGCTTAGCGGATGGGAGGAAATGTCGGATGAAGATGCCGAACTTGCCCTGGAAGAAAACCTTAAAGTTGCAATAATTGCGAGCCGTAAAGGGATTAGTGGAAGGGGAAGCATTGAAAAAGAACATGTTTTTGAAACTGCTTTTGAAGATGTTGTGGAAAAACTGGGAATCGATACCGAGTCGACACGCCTTCGCAAAAAACTGCTTAACTCCAATGTTGGTTATTTTAGGATTGACAAAGATGGAAACTATATTGAGGTTAACGATGCATGGCTTAACCTTTATAAGTGTACCGATAAAAAAGAAGTGATTGGTGCCCACGTAACCCTCGACCGCTCGGAAGCCGGCAAGAAAAAAATCATGAATCTTGTGAATAACGTTCTTGATGGAAAAACCATTACAGGCGAAAGGGTTGAGCGTGTTTGCAAAGATGGAAGTACTGGCTACCACACTGTTTCAGCAACTGCCTTTGACGATAAAGATGGTAATGTGGCCGGCCTTGAAGGTTTTATTATCGACATCACCCATCAGGTGGAAGCCGAGAAAGCATTGGAAAAGAAAATTGAATCGCAACATAAATCAGGCGATTTCTATAAACTGGTTTCTTCTTCGGGGGAAGTTGGTTATTTCCGTATTGGCGATCAGGGTTTTTATCAAGAGGTAAACGACACTTGGCTAAAATTGTACAAATACAAATCGAAAGATGAAATTATTGGCAAACACTATTCTTTAAGCCGTAGCAAGGAAGATTTTGTTGCCTTGAAAAAATCTGTCGAAAAAGTCCTTAAAGGAGAAACCATTCCATTTGGCATTACCCGCCGTTATTGTAAGGACAACTCGGTTGGCTATCACTCAATTACAATGACTCCGGTTTACGAAGGTGATAAAATTGTGGCCTTCGAAGGATTTATTGTCGACAAAACCGATAGGAAACTTGCCGAGGAGGAGATGAAGAAAAAGCAGGTTTAGGGACTTGGTTGCATACTTTGGTGCTGCGTTTTTTGTTCCACGCTACGTCCGCTACGATGCAGCGTTTGGTTT
>JAOZNY010000105.1 GCA_029933565.1 Bacteroidales bacterium | reverse complement strand
ACAATCTTTCGTTTGTTAGTGAAAAAGAAGATTCACTTAATGATTATAAACGTGTACCAATGCCGGAACTTGATGGCATGGAGCGTGTTAAATCATTTGCTGAAGTTGTAATTGGCTACAGTGAGGAAATGGCTCGCGAAGAGGCTGCTCGCTGTATCAGTTGCGGACTTTGTACCGAAGTTTGTCCTGATCACATGCATATTCCTGAGTACATTAATGCAATTGCAACGGGTAATGACAATGATGCCATCCGTATAATTTACGATAACAACCCATTACCTGATATGTGTGGTAAGGTTTGTACACGTAGATGTGAAGATGTGTGTGCCATTGCAGTACGTGGTGAGCCGGTTGCAATTCGTTGGTTGAAAGGTTATGCAACAGATACAGCCAAAACAGCAGACCTTGTTTACGATATAGTTAATCCTGAAATCCGTGTTGCCAATGGTAAAACTGTTGGAATTGTAGGAGCAGGACCTTCTGGCTTAACGGCTGCATATTATCTCGCTTTACGTGGATATGATGTTACTATTTATGAGGCAAATGCCAAGGCTGGTGGTATGGTGATGTATGGTATTCCAAAATATCGCTTCCCACAGGACAGTCTAGATAAGCAGGTTGAATACATTGAGAAAATTGGTGTTAAAATCAATTACAATACTAAAGTTGGAAAAGATATTTCCTTCGATAAAATCTATAAGGACAACGATGCCGTATTTATGGGTGTTGGTTTCCCCGACGCATGGACACTTGGAATTGATGGTGAAGATGCTAAAGGATCGATGCAGGCTGTTAATTACTTACATATGATTAATGCAGGCGAGAAAGTTGACATTGGTGACAAGGTTGTTGTAATTGGTGGTGGAAATGTTGCCATCGATGCTGCACGTGTTAGTAAACGTATGGGTGCCGATGTTACTATTCTTTACCGTCGTAGGGTTAAAGACATGCCAGCCGATTGGGAAGAGATTGAAGGAGCCGAAGACGAAGGAATTAACTTTATTCCTCAGGCTATACCTGTTAAGGTTGTTGTTGGTAAAAATGGCAAAGCCGAAGGTATAGAGTATCTAAAAGCAGAGATGGTTGCTGATGACAAAGGTGGCAGACCAAAACCTGTTGCAATAGAGGGAAGCAATACCATACTTCCTCTTACCGCTTTGATGGGCGCAATTGGACAACAAGGTGATTACAGTTTCCTTGAGTCTTATTCAGAGAAAATTAAAGAAGAACGCGGACGCTTTGTTGTAAACGAAATGCAACAAACTACCGATGCAAAAGTATTTGCTGGTGGTGATGCCGTTAACCGTACTGCCGATGCCATCTCAGCTATTGCTGATGGTTTCAGGGCTGTTAAGGGTATTGAAGAGTTCTTGTTTGGAAAGAAGTAGTGTTTCTAAGGCGAAGTTTTAAACTTCGCCTAGAGACCAAAAACATAGATAACCAAATTAAATTGACAAAAAGGTGAGTCGTAATGGCTTGCCTTTTTTTTATTTTTTACCAATCAATTTCTTAATTCTTTTACCCAATCTTTTTTTATTGGCTTTAAATGAAATCAGGAAATCGGATAATATTAACTGAGACCGATCAGTTAAATCCACAGTTAAAACACTCTTTAGAACAAATACAGAATCGCTTTTGTCTTTGTACCACAATATGTAGTTGTTCTCATCCATCCAGTTTTGCAATTCTTTTAAATATGGGTTTACATACATTCCTCCATGTGTTTCAATGGAAATAACTGTTGGTCTGCTTTTCATGTTTTTAATAACAAACCATTCACTGCCTTCAGTATCAATGGAAATTAAATCAATAGTACCATCATCAATTTCACCAAATAAACTTGCTTTTGCCGTGAATTTATCTGTTTGCTCTACATCGCAATCATCATTAATTAAGGCAGGGCTACTTGGCAAACCACTAATAAAAGTTGAACTTTCCCGTTTGCATAATTCTACTTCTCCATTAAAATCGCATAATGCAAGTTCGTGTAAGGTCACGTTTTCATTTTTACCAAATTCTTCCTTAATTAGTTTAATTGAATGAGGATCGGGCTCCACTAATGAAGTAATTATTCCGTCCTGAATAAACTGATACACATTTGAAGTGTTCGGATGCCAAACTCCAACTTCTGCTACATGCGAAGGTTTAAAGCCTTTAGACCGCACCTTTTTATAAAATAAATTATTGTGATTTTTACCCATAGTTTTTCGCTGATTGCAAAAATATTGAGCAGCAAATTTACATTAACTTCTTCAGTAATTTAAGTTTAAAACTATTGTAAGGTGGGTATTTCATAAATGGCTCAAACCAATTTGCTTTTTGAATTATGCTTTTATGGTGGCTAAAAATGTCGAAGCCATATTTACCATGGTAGTTTCCTGTTCCGGAATTTCCCACACCACCAAAAGGCAAGTTGGGGTTGGCAAGGTGCATAATTGTATCGTTGAGTGCTCCACCACCAAAAGAAATTTCGTTGAAAACGCGATCGCGTATTTTATAGCAGTTAGTAAATAGATAAAGAGCAAGTGGTTTTGGCTTTTGCTTAATCTGCTTAATGGCATCATCCAGATCTTCGTATTCAAGTATTGGAAGTATTGGCCCAAAAATTTCTTCCTGCATAACAGCATCATCCCAACTTACATTATCCATTAGAGTTGGAGAAATATAAAGGTCGTTTTCATCGGTCTGTCCACCAAAAATAATTTTTTGTTTGTTGAGCAGTTTTTCCAGTCGCTTAAAATGCCTTGGGTTGATAATTCTTACAAAAGCCTCACTCTTTTGAGCATCGTTGCCATGAATTTTTTCAATTTGCTTTTTTATTTCTTCAATTAACTTTGGTTTAATGGTTTTGTCAACCATCAAATAATCAGGGGCAACGCATGTTTGTCCTCCATTTAAAAACTTACCCCAAACAATTCTTTTGGCAGCCATTTTTAAGGATGCACCTTTAGTAATTATTGCCGGACTTTTTCCTCCCAACTCAAGCACTACAGGCGTAAGATGTTCAGCAGCAGCTTTCATCATTATTTTTCCTACGGCAGTGCTTCCGGTATAAAATATTTTGTCGAATTTAAGTTTTAAAAGTTCAGTGGTTTCGGCTACTCCACCTTCAATTACATGAAAATAATTACTGTCGAAATTGTTGTTTATCAATTCAGCCATTAGTTTACTGGTGTTCATTGCCAGTTCGCTGGGCTTTAAAATCATAGTATTCCCAGCTGCCATAGCCGAAATGGCCGGATGAAGAGTTAGTAAATAAGGATAATTCCATGCGCCAATTATTAAGGTGTTTCCCAAAGGTTCAGGCATTATAAAACTGCTTCCCGGTAAATTTGCAAGATTGGTAGTAACATAATTTTTTTTGCTCCAAACGGGCAGTTTTTTAATGGAATGACTTAATTCGGCATACAGCAAACTCAATTCAGTGGCATAGTTTTCAAATGCTGATTTTTTAAAATCTTTATAAATGGCTTTATTCAAATCTTCTTCGTTATCCTTTAATAGTTTTAGGAATTTTTTTAATTGTTTCTTCCTAAAACTAATTGGTTTGGTAGTATTTGAGTAAAAAAACTCTTGCTGACTTTTAATTATTTTCTGATACGACATTCAAATTTCCCTTTCTGTTTTGGACAAATCTAATGAATTTCTTTGGTTTTGTTAGACCAACTTTTTTATGCAAGAGTTGTACAGATAAAAAAATATGTATTTTTAATTATTAGTTTTTTTTAAATTAGCAGATTAATTAACCAAAATTAAATGTTATGAAGCGATCAATTATTTTTCTCGTATTATTATTTGTAACAAGTTTAGTATTTTCTCAATCGGAATTAGCACGAGCGCGTGCTGATAAGGATTGGGGTTTTATTAATAATGAGGGCATGTGGGTAATTAATCCGCAATTTGAGCATGCACATGATTTTTTTGAGGGAGTTGCTGCCATCAGAAAAAATGGCGAATGGGGCTTTGTTGATAAAAATGGAATGTTTGTGATTAATCCTCAGTTTGTTGATGCACATGATTTTTATAATGGGCTTGCAGCAGTGAGAAGTGGAAAGGAATGGGGTTTTATTGACAAAACAGGTAAGTGGGTAGTGAACCCACAGTTTGAGGATGTTTTGGATTTTACTGAAAATCTTGCCGCTGTTCGAAAAGGTGGCGAATGGGGATTCATTAATAAGGAAGGACATTATATAATTAATCCACAGTTTGCAAAAGTAAATCCATTTAAGGAAGGTGTTACTAGTGCACTTAAAGGAAAAGACTGGGGGTATATTAATAATAGTGGTATGTGGGTTATTAATCCACAGTTTGAAAAAGCTGGTACTTTTATTAATGGACTGGCAGTTGTGCGTCAAGGTGGCGATTGGGGTATTATTAATAAAAATGGATCGTACGTGGTTAATCCTCAGTTTACATTTCTTAAAGAATTAAATGAGGGTCTTGCCGCAATGAGAAAAGACAAGGACTGGGGTTTTTGTAATAAAGAAGGAGTTTATGTTATTAACCCACAGTTTGTAAATGCAAAAAGTTTTAGTAATGGTCTTGCCGCAGTAAGAATGGGTAAGGAATGGGGTTTTGTTGATAACAAAGGTATTTGGGTAATTAACCCACAGTTTGATGATGCGAAAAGCATGAGCGATGGTTTGGCTGCGGTTAGAAAAGGTAAAGACTGGGGTTTTGTTGACAAAAGTGGAAAATGGATAATTAACCCTCAATATGAAAAAGTAAAAGACTTTAATAATGGTCGAGCAATGGTTATGAAAAATGGTGAATGGGGTTGGATTGACACAAAAGGCACCTACATTATTAATCCTCAATTCCCCAATGCATACCCCTTTACAAAGTAATTTTAAATGAAATTATAATAGCAAGGATAACTAAAAAGCTATTTGAAACCTCATTTGATAGATATTTGAGATACCTAATTCATAAATATTTGAACGAACATAGTTAAAAGCAATTTTTGTTGCAGGGTTTAAATACCAGTTTACACCTGCCGTAAAATTGTTCATTTTACCACCATTCAAGTCTTGGTCGTTTAGGTTTAAAACAGAATATCTAAGGGCAATTTCTAAAGCACCAAATCCACCTTTTGTGCCAAAATTCTTTTTCGGACTAAGTCTGTCAAAAGCACTTTTCTTTTTGCTATAGTTTTTATGTTCGCCGGTAATAAACCAACTTAAGGTTCCAAAAAACGAATAAAAACCATAACCACTTTCTTGTAATGCCGAATTAGTACTTGTTTTTACACCTGTGTAAGTATATTCACTTTGAAAAGAAAGGCTATTGTATATGAGCACCAACTCACCATTTATCTCATTAAGATTCTTAGTTTTATCAATATTTACTTTTAAATATTTTGGTGCTAAATGAGCCTCTGGTCTTGATGAATATGAAACCTCTTCTCCATTATGTTCCTCATGGGTAAAGCCTATACCAAGATGTACAACTTTCAGTCCCTCTTCATTATTGTAATAAGGAATGCCAGCAACTCTGAATGTTAGATTATAATTACCTCCACTATATTTACCTTCGTTACTGGACGGATAAAAATATCCCACAAATAAAGAAAGTCTTTTATACAGAAAACTATTGTTAAGCATGAACCCCAGGTTTCTGTCATTATCGAATGGATTAGTAAGCGAACGCTCCATCATTGTTATATACTTTGAGCTGGTAATCATTTCAAAACCATGGGGTTCTTTGAAGTTTCCAACAGTAATATTTCCTATTCCCGGAATTTTGGTAAACCTAAGGTATGCGTCTTTAATAACTACACGATTGCCTGCAAAGTCAATCTGGAATTTATATTTTATGGTTTTATAAATTGTTCCAGAAGTATATAAGCGTGCCCTTCTAAATTCTGCACCGTTTTCTGCATCAAAATTATTGTTTAGTGAGTCATCCTGGTTAATAAACATTATGTCGTACTGAATGCGTCCACCAAGTTTGACAGAGAAATTTTTATCGGAACTTTCCAACTTTAAACCATTATCCCAATAAGGTTTTAACTCTATTTTATCCTGTGAATATAAGCTTGAGGTAATAAAAGAAATCAAAGCAATGAATAAAAACTTTTTCATCTAACTATTAAATTGTTAATAACAGAGCCAAAAATATGTGAATTAAGTTCTTCTTCACATTCCAACAAAAACTTAACCTTAATTTAGTATTAACTTTACTTTAACATAAACTGGATTGTGGTCGCTATTCTCAAAGTTAAGGTCGATAGTTTTTGCCATTAAGAGTTCAATATTTGGCGACACAACAAAGTAATCAAGAATGGTAGTTGGGTTTTCACCTTTTACAAAAGATTTATAATTCTGTCGATTAGTGGGAGCGGTTGGGTCATAAGCCCAAGTCCAGTCTGTTGGTAGAGTATTTGGGTTCATCTTTACCTCTGATGGAAAGAATTTATGTCCGTTGAATCCATTTTTAGGTTTAAAGTTCGGTGGGTTTGCATTCCAGTCGCCACCCGCAACCACATAATTACCTTTTGAATATTCTTCCAGCATTTTTTCTTTCATAATATTTAATTCCTTAATCCTCAAAATACTATCGGTTACATAAGCAGAGTTGTGGGTGTTTAAAACCACAAGATCTTTTCCGTTTTCAAGAGGAAAGCGCGTAAGAATAAAACATCTGTCGAGGAGAAATAATTTATTTGGCCACGAAGCAATTAAAGGATATGCATATCTTTTGGCTTCGGTAATTGGAAATTCTGAGAATGTAAGCATTCCACCTTTAACATATCCCAATGGTTCGTACAAAGGAACCGGAACAAACTGGCAGTGGTAATTTTTGGCAAATGCTGAATGATTATGCTGAAGCAGTCGATTAATTTCGTCAACCTCGTTAAAGTTATGGCTTCTACGTGCACGTACATCAATTTCCTGAAGAACAAAAAAGTCAACACTATCCTGATTACCAATAAACGTTTTTATGTTGTCAAGATATTTCCTACCCATTTTTTTTGTTGGCCTTACCTGTACTCCATCATCATAAAAGAAATCCATTTCGGCACCAAGCCCGGCATACCCAATATTCCACGATAAAAGACTGAAAGTATCATGTGTGAGCTTGTACGGGGAGGCCTTAGGCCCCGAAACTTCTATATCTTCTATTACATCAGGACGATAATCCAAAATGCTTATGTAGGCAACAAAACCTATGAAAGCGAAGATTAAAAACAAAATAACTCTTACTATTATTTTAAATGCCATTTTCATGATTTAATGTTTTTGGTTTATTTTGAATAAGCGGCAGCAATTTAATAAAAATAGTAATGATTCATCAAATTATAGTTTGAATTAATTTATAGGAGTTTTTCTATTGGAAACCGCTATTTATTTTTTGATAATTTTGATGGCTATAAAAAGTATTGAAAATGCCATTACTGGGAAGTATTATTAAAAAAGCCTATACGTTGCGTAACCTGCCTTTTGAAAAGAAGTTAGATGCAATTTCACCTATAGAAGCACAGAAAAAGCAACTCAATAAACTACTTAAAAAAGCTCAGTTTACAGCCATTGGAGAGCATTACAAATTTTCTGAACTTTTAGAAAATGATAATCGTAGTGAAATATTTAAAGAAAGAATACCGGTTCACGATTATAAATTGATGTACAAACGATGGTGGTATAGGGCATTAAATGGGGAGGCCTACGTTTCGTGGCCGGGTAAAGTAAAGTATTTTGCTTTAAGTTCAGGTACTTCAGAGGCCTCTAGTAAATATATTCCTGTTACTGGAGATATGCTTGCAAGCATAAAAAAGGCAAGCATAAAACAATTGGTTTCAACCGTAAAGTTCGATTTTCCTTTGAGTTTTTATGAAAAAGGAATACTTATGATTGGTGGGAGTACTCACTTACAGTACAATGGAACTTATTACGAAGGTGACCTGTCGGGAATAACCGCTGGAAATATTCCTTTTTGGTTTCAGCATTTTTATAAGCCTGGTCGTCGTATTTCAAGAGCCTCCGATTGGTCGAACAAACTAAATGAAATGGTAAAAAACGCACCAGATTGGGATATTGGTGTTGTTGTTGGTGTGCCAGCATGGGTGCAGATACTTTTTGAAAGAATTATTGAAGAACATGACTTAAATAACATTCACGATATTTGGCCAAACCTATCAGTTTATGTTCACAGTGGGGTTTACTTTAAACCCTACTTAAAGCGATTTGAAAAACTTATTGGTAAACCATTGATGTATCAGGAGTCATATCTTGCATCGGAAGGTTATATTGCTTATCAAAACAACCCTCAGTCGGAAGGAATGGAACTTATTCTTGATAATGGTATTTATTACGAATTTATTCCATTTAACAGCAACAATTTTGAAGAAGACGGAAATATAAAAAATAATCCCAAAACATTTACTATTGGCGAAATTGAGGAAAATGTAGAATATGCACTTCTTATTTCTACTAATGCCGGAGCATGGAGGTATTTAATAGGCGATACCGTTAAGTTTATAAATAAAAAAAAGAGTGAAATAATTATTACAGGACGTACGAAATTCTTTTTAAGTGTATGCGGCGAACACCTTTCGCAGGATAATATGAATCGTACTATTGAACTTCTGCAGGAGGATCTTAATATTGAAGTAAACGAGTTTACTGTACATGCCTATAAACACGATAATTTGTTTGCTCACCGCTGGTACTTGGCTTCGGCTAATAATATTGATGTTGAATTAGTTGCTGACAAAATTGATGAGCACCTCAAAAACATAAACGATGACTATAGGGTTGAGCGCCTGGAAGCAATTAAAAAAGTGGAAGTTGTACTTCTTCCGCAACAGGCATTTGTGGAATATTTAAGAGTAAAGGGAAAAGAAGGTGGTGCAAATAAATTTCCACGAGTTCTAAAAAATAGCCGGATTACTGATTGGGAGGACTTTTTAAAGAAACATAATTATTTATAGTGAATATTGATGTTTTAAACATATTTCTTGAGGGTACCGTATTGGGTTTTTCACTAGCCTTTTTATTTGGGTTTGGGCCAGCATTTTTCGCCTTGATTCAAACTGGGATTTATCGTGGTTTTTGGCCTGCTGCTATGCTTGCATTTGGAATAATTTTGAATGATGCTTCAATAATTTCACTTATTATTTTGGGGTCAAATAAACTTCTGGGAAATGTAGAGAGTTATAAAATTATTGGTGTTGTTGGAGGAATATTGATTATTATTTTTGGTGTTGTAACCTTTATGAGGGGTAGAGAAGTAAATGATAAGAAAACGGACTTGATTGTGTCAAATCCGCATTTTATAGTATATTTTTCAAAGGGTTTTTTATTGAATCTGGTAAATCCATTTGTTTGGTTATTTTGGCTGGGAGTGGTTGTTGGAATCACTGCACGTTTTTCTGCCAACATCCATAATGTTTTTATCTTTTTTGCCGGAACGCTTTCAGTAGTTTTTATAACTGATTTATTTAAATCATTTTTGGCAGCCAGATTAAAGCCTTACGTTACCGATAAATTTCTAATAATAATTAATAAAATTGCAGGATTGGCTTTAGTTGGCTTTGGCATTTTTTTAATAATCAGGTCATTATTGGTTTTATAGGTTTAGTATTATGAGATAAATAATTCCCTTATTTGTTTAAAATTACAATTGAAATAAAATGAAAAATAAAAACAAACGATACGAAAGATATTATAATCAAATTAGCGACCTAATTGATAAAAGCAGTAATAACCCGCTCTCGAATATGGCTACAATAAACGCAGTGCTTTATCACAAAATGGAATACTTTTTCTGGATAGGTTTTTATTTGTTGCAGGATGCTAAACTACAGGTTGGACCTTATCAGGGTTCGCTTGCTTGTATTAATTTGGTGAAGGATACAGGAGTTTGTTGGGCGGTCATAAATAATAAAAGTACTGAAGTTGTTGCCGATGTGGAAGCATTTCCGGGTCATATTGCTTGCGACTCACGATCTAAATCAGAAATTGTAATCCCGCTTAAAAATAAGAATGGAGAAATATTGGGCGTTCTTGACGTTGATAGTAAGGAGTATGCCTCTTTTGATGAAACTGATAAATTGTGGCTGGAGAAAATTGTTGACTTGGTTTATGGGAGATAGAATCGAGAACTAGGAATCAGGAATCAGGAATCAAGAACCAAGAATTGAGATAAACATACTTTAGACATTTAAGCTTTCCACTTTCCACTTTAATTTATTCACTACTTTTGCCACCCGAAAATTATTAAAATAATGTCATTAATTTT
>JAOZNY010000104.1:3398-10278 GCA_029933565.1 Bacteroidales bacterium | reverse complement strand
AATCTTCCAAAATCTATGCTGTCATATCGAGCGGAGCACAGCGGAGTCGAGATATCTCCTGAGAGAAAAACCACTTTCTCAGGAGATGTCTCCACTGCGGTCGATATGACAGCAAGGTTCTTAGGAGATGTCTCAACTGCGGTCGACATGACAACGGGGTTTTGGGAGATTGATTCGCTATGCTCGCACGAGTCCGCCTTCGGCTGAAAGACGAACTTCGTAATTAAAAGACTCTCCCCTTAGTGTTCTTAGCGTACATTTCCCTTAGCGCTCTTTGCGTTAAAACCTTTGCGAACCTTAGCGTGAACTTTTCTTCGCACTCTTTGCGTGAAACATTTTCTTTATCCTGACTCCTGATTCTTGATTCTTGACTCTTGTTTCCTATTATTTAGATTACTATTTTTGCCCATCACTTAAAATAACAACAATGAGACAAAAGATAGTAGCAGGCAACTGGAAAATGAATAAAACTTTTGAGCAGGCAGAAGACCTTGTTAGTGAAATAGCAAATAAAATTGATGATAATGAACCTGATTGTGAGGTTATTGTGTGTACTCCAGCAGTATTTCTTGAAATGGCAAGCGATTACGCTGACGAGTCGCAGATTAGAACTGCTGCACAAAATGTAAGCGAATACGAAAGAGGAGCCTATACAGGCGAGATATCAGCGGAGATGCTTGCATCGATGGAAGTAGGATTTTGTTTGGTTGGCCATAGCGAAAGACGTAAATATTTTGGTGAAACCGATGAGGTACTTGCAGTAAAAACCGAGAGGCTTCTTGAAAATGGAATTATTCCAATTTTTTGCATTGGCGAAGTTTTGGAAGAAAGAGAGGCAGTTAAGCATTTTGAGGTAATTGAAAATCAGTTGAATAAGGGGCTTTTTAATTTGAATAAAGAAGAGTTTTCGAATATTGTTTTGGCTTACGAGCCAGTTTGGGCTATTGGCACAGGTAAAACTGCAAGTCCTGAGCAGGCTCAGGAAATTCACTCCTTTATCAGGAAACTTATAGAAAAGAAATACGATGCTGAAACTGCTGATAACACTACAATTTTGTACGGTGGTAGTTGTAATCCGCAAAATGCAAAAGAACTTTTTGCCAATGCCGATGTTGATGGTGGTCTTATTGGAGGAGCATCGCTTAAAGCAGATGACTTTGTAAAAATTATTCAAAGTTTTTAAAGGATAATTGTGGACTACTACAAAATACAATTCAAAAATCTCAAAGACAGGTTTTTACCTGAAATTTTAATTGCCCAACTTGCAGAAATTGGCTTTGAGAGTTTTGAGGAAGAAGAGGATAAACTTACAGCCTATATTCAGGCACCCGACTTTAGTTTGGATACTTTGCTATCGGTTGATAATTTCAGGACGCTAAATGAAAGCAGTGACCTTTCGAAGGAGTTTATTAAGGCACAGAATTGGAATGCAGTTTGGGAAAGCAATTATGATGCTGTAACTATTGGTAGTTGCCATATTAGGGCGCCATTCCATGAGCCAAGCAGCAATGCCGAATTTAATATTTTGCTTAATCCAAAAATGGCATTTGGTACAGCACACCACGAAACCACAGCCATGATGATTGAGTTTGTTCTCGATATGGACTGTGTAGGCAAGAGGTTTCTCGACATGGGCAGCGGAACGGCCGTATTGGCTATTCTTGCATCAATGAAGAATGCCAGCGAAATTATTGCCATCGACAATGACGAATGGGCCTACCCCAATGCAGTCGAAAACTGCAAACTTAATGAAATAAGCAATGTTGAGTCGGTTTTGGGTGATGCATCAAACTTAAAGAATTATGATGATTTTGATGTGATTCTTGCTAATATCAACAAAAACATTCTTTTAAGGGACATTAAATATTATTCGCAAGTGCTGAAAACTGGAGGTGAGATTTATTTCTCAGGTTTTTATGAAGATGATTTAAACGACATAAAAAAGGAATGTTCTGAGAATGGACTTTCATATAAAAAATTCCAAAGCAAGAATAAGTGGGTTGCAGCAAAATTTGTTAAACAATAGAATTTCAAAAAAATAGTTTTTTTAAAGATGCTTGAACATTTCAGGAGATTAATATTATTGTCTGTTTTGCTGATTCTTCCCGGCATATCTTTCTCTCAGGTTAGCGATTCGCTGTCGCAGAACTCTGAGGAGTTTTTTATGCAGATATCGGAAATCTTATTAAATACCCCGTCGAAAACAGTTGAAGAGAAGGCAGAGAAAATGCTTAATCGGTTTCATCCGGTTTGGAGTGCAGGTAGGTTTAACAAAGATGAGAAAGATGCAGTAAGAGATGTTGTTGAAACAATGCGCAAAAAAAAGATGCGGTCCTATCCCCAACTTTATGAATATTTTTATTCGCTGATGTTATTGGCTGAGTCGAAGCAATTACCAAAGAGTATTATTTCGTGGCATGCTTATGTTTCTAAGTTATTGGAAAATAGCAAAACAAAGCGATTCGACGACTTTATGGATTATACAAAAGCCTTGCTGGAAGATGATTTAATCTATAGTAAGAAATCACTAGGATGGTATCATCGACAGAGTAAGTTCAGTTTTTTTATGGATACATCCTTCTTACTGAAGTTTAGTAAACTTAATTTAGTTGCTGCAACTAAAAAGGATAGCTCAACAATACTTGGAACGTCGGGAGTATTTAATTACAATTCACAGCAATGGATTGGTACAAAAGGAAAAATTAAATGGTTACGCTTTGGAGAGCAAATGACTGAGCAGATATTTGTTGAATTTCAGGATTATGAGTTTAGTTTAACAGAATCGGAGTTTACCATCGATTCGGCGGTGCTGACTGATAAAAGGTTTTTTGAAGAGCCAATGCAAGGCGATTTCTCTGAGAGAATTTTGTCGAACAAGGCCAATAAAAAGACGTCTTACCCACGCTTTATCACATACCTTAGTGATTATGAAGTAGATAATATTTATCCAAACATTAATTATTATGGTGGCTTTGAACTCAAAGGACTTAGATTGTATGGAATAGAGAGTGAATGGGAAAAAGCAAGTTTGGAATTAATGTTCAACGATACAATACTCGCCCGTGTTAATTCTGATATTTTTCATTTAGGTGAAGATCAAATGGAGTCGGCTAAAGCAGAGATTAAGTTTTATTTCGAAGGTGATTCTTTATTTCATCCCGGTTTGAGGTTGAAATATAAAAATGAGAATCAGCAAATGGTTCTTTATAATGAAAATGAGGGCTCAAGCATGATTCCTTTTTTCGATTCGTATCATCAGTTGGATATTTATGTTCAGGCACTTTTTTGGAAAATGAATGAAGATGAAATGTATTTCAAAAAAATACGGGCAGTAAATAATACTAATAAAGCATCTTTTATTTCTTCAAATTACTATTCTGAACGTGAGTTTTACAGATTACAGGGAATTGACGATATAAACCCTATGTATGTAATTGATAACTATTTAAAGAGTTATAATGTAGATGAGGTACAGTTAAATGCCCTTGCTGCATTTATGAAAAAGCCAACTGAGCAAGTTTCTGCCATGCTTATTGGGCTTGCCAATAAAGGTTATTTAGTTTATAATGCGAATGAAGAAAAAGCCATCGTTAAAGACAGGTTTAGATATTTTTTGAATGCGAAAGCCGGATTAACGGATTATGATGTTATCAGGCTTAAATCTAATGTTACCGCAAAGCCAAACGCATCCCTTAACATTAACACACTAAGCCTCGATGTTTATGGTGTTCCATTTGTTCAAATTAGCGATTCTCAGGAGGTCTATATCTATCCTTACAACAAAACAATTTCTTTTAAGAAGAATCGTGATTTTAATTTTGATGGCTATGTTCACATGGGCTTATTCGATTTTTATACCCGCAGCAGCACCTTTGTTTACGACAGTTTTATGCTAAATATGAATTTTGTTGATTCGCTGGCATTCTGGGTAGTTAAGCACGATTCAATCAGGCAAATTGATTCGCTGGTAAGGGTTGATAATGTTATTGCCGACCTTAATGGTAAACTTTATATTGATGAACCTCAAAATAAATCGGGTTTAAAGAAGTTTGCGGAATATCCGATATTTGATAGCCGTGATGAAAGTTATGTTTTTTATAATAAAACTAGTATTCAGGATAGTACGCTTATACCCGAAACCTTTTATTATACAGTCGATCCTTTTGTTTTTGACAGTATTTCAACTTTTAGTACCGAAGGTCTTGCGTTTACTGGTACTTTAACGTCAGCTGATATTTTTAACACAATTGCAGAACCAATTATGGTTATGCCCGATTATTCACTTGGGTTTCTTCATAATACTCCTGAGGAGGGATACAGTATTTACCAGGAAAAAGGACAGTTCTTTTCTGAGATAAAACTTGATAATTCCGGTTTTAAAGGCAATGGAACACTCGAATACCTTACTTCAAAAGTGGAGTCGGAGGAGTTTATTTTTTATCCCGATTCATTAACAACATCTAGTTTCAAATTTGAATCGGAAGCAGAAAATGATAAGTATAATTTTGCTGCTGCACATGGTGATACAGTTGATATTTTGTGGCAGATTGATACTAATCTGATGACCATAAACAGTGATGAACGCTTTATCTTATACAATAATTCGAGTTTTGATGGAACCTTGAAACTTAGTCCATCATCAATGAAAGGAGATGGGGCATTTTATTTTGATCAGTCGGAAGTAATTTCAACCGATATTGATTTTATGTATAGTAAGATGACTGCTGACTCTGCCATATTTAACTTGCGTGATGTGGAAGGTGAAAACTTGATTTTTAAATCAAGTGGGTATTTTGCTACAATTGATTTTGAAAATCAGAAAGGACAATTCAACAACCTTTATCAAAACTCTTTTATTGAATTTCCATTCAACAAATACATTTCTACCCTTGATGAAATGGAGTGGGATATGTTTAATAACAAACTTAATTTAAGTGGAAATCTAAGTGAAAATTATCAGGGACTAGATACTTTGGACGATCTGCGATTAATAGATTACAAACTTAGTGGTCCTGAATTTATCTCCATCAATCCAGAGCATGATTCTTTAAGGTTTTTTGCTGGGAGAGCCGACTACAACATCCAGGATTATACTATTAATGTAGAAGATGTTAGGATGCTTAAAATTGCTGATGCAGCGATATTTCCGTATAATAGTTCATTGTCAATTATTCGTGATGGTCATATCCCTACATTGGAAAATGCCAGAATTATTGCTGATACAGCAAATAAATATCATCATTTCTATGAGGCTGAGGTTACTGTATTTTCAAAATCTAATTATTCAGCAAAAGCTTATATTGACTATGTTGACCGGAATTTTGTGCACCAGCCAGTACTAATGACCAGTATAGGTGTTAACAATGGAATAACCACAGCCATGGGAAGTTTGCCTCCCGGCGAAGTGTTTTTTCTAAGCCCCGAATATTTCTTTACAGGTGATATCTCAGTTCATGCAAATAATAAAAACCTCAAGTTTACCGGAGGCTACCAAATAAATCAGGAATGCTTATACCTTCAAGATAGTTGGATTGCTTTTGATAATTATATTGATCCCCAGAATATTTATTTTGACCTTAGCAGCGAAAGCATGTCGCTGGACAGTACAAAAGCAATATTTGGTATTGCATATTCAAATCCAAGGGGTAAGTTTTATCCACGCGTATTTCAGGCACTTGAAAATGCCGGCGATCTTATCGTTGTAGATGCTGTTGGGCGAATGGATTTTGACAGTACAACTTCATCCTTCAGAGTAGGTTCGAAAGAAAGATTGAACCACAATTTGATTGATGACAATTTGGTTGAACTTGAAATGAATAGGTGTATACTTAAGGCAGACGGTATTTTAAACCTTGGTTTAAACGACCCCAAGTTTGTTGTAAAAGCAGCGGGTATTATTGAGAATAAAATTATTCCCGATTCAACTTATTTAAGCACATCGCTGTTGTTTGATTTCTTTTTTGATAAGAAGGCATTGGAAATGATGACCGACAGCATAAGATTAACTGCAAATACACCTGTTGACCCTACTAGTGGTTTGTTCCCAATGTTCTTAAAGAAAATGGTGGGTACCGAAAACAGTGCTCTGATGCTAACTGAGCTTGCATTGTACGGGCAGATTAAAAAACTGCCGGATGTACTTAAACATACAATGTTATTCACTGATGTTAATATGCGGTGGGATAATGCGTCAAAATCATTTGTTTCAATTGGTAAAATTGGTCTTGGTTCAATTAGCGAACAGCCAATAAATAAATATGTTGAAGGCTACATCCAAATTGAAAAAGGAAGGGCAGGAAGTGGAGTTAGTATTTTCCTAAGACCAAGCAAAGAACAATGGTACTTTTTGACTTATAAATATGGTATCCTGCAAGTTCTTTCGTCTGATAATGCGTTTAATATGTATATTGAGGAAATGAAACCAGAAAAACGGATGCTTAACCCAAATAGTGACGAGGATTATTACGAGTTTGTGATTTCAACAAGGCGCAAGAGTATTGAGTTTTTGAGAAAGATGGAGAAGATAAATAAGTAATTAACTGTAAAGGTAATCATTGGTATATTTTAGAAAACTACTATTTTAGCAAAAAAATCAGAAATGAGGGACAAAGTTGTTGTAATAACTGGAAGTAGTTCGGGAATAGGTGAGGCCCTTGCTTACAAGTTTGCGACAAAAGGTTCGAAAGTAGTTATTGGTGCACGTAACACCGAAGCCCTTCAAAGAGTTGCCACCAAAATAGAAGAAGGTGGAGGAAGTGTGGTTTGGCAGCAAACCGATGTTACAAACGAAGCCGATTGCAAGAACCTTATACTTAAAGCAGTTGATACTTATGGTAAAGTTGATGTTTTAATCAATAATGCAGGAGTTTCCATGCGGGCA
>JAOZNY010000104.1:0-3298 GCA_029933565.1 Bacteroidales bacterium | reverse complement strand
CGTAATGAAGATAAGATGATGACTGCCGAAGAAGTTGCTGACCAAATTTATATAGCTGTTGTAAATAGAAATAACAAGATTGTTTTAACCTTACAGGGAAAAATAATAAATGTGTTAGGCAAAATATTTCCCGGCTGGACAGATAAAATGATTTTTAAGGGTATGGCAAAAGAGACTGGCTCGCCCTTTAAGTGAATTAGATAACTATTTTAGCATGCAGTTTTCGGAAAGCATTTCAATATCTAAATGTAGACCCTTTTCTTTTCAAAAAGTTTTCAATAAAAAAATATAAAAATATAGATAGTACTTTTTTTCTAAAAAGAAAAAACCTATTTTTGGTGCACATAAAATAAAAGAAGATGTTATCAAATTTTGAAATTATACCCAACGAAGGTTTCGGACAAATTAAGTTTGGCATGGACATGGACAAACTTGCAGAAATTGTTGGTGAGCCAGAAGAAATTATGAGTTTTGACGATGAGGAGGAACTAAGTATAGTTGTGCTTCACTATTGGGATCAGGGGTTTACGGTTTTTATGGATGGTATAACCAGGCAGGTAGTTGCCGGAATTGAACTCGATCATCCGGATTCTACTCTTTATGGCAAAAAATTAATTGGTGTTGTAGAAGAAGAGGTAATTGATTTTATGAAATCGAAGGGGCATACTAAATACGAGGTTGAAATGGAGGAAAAAGACAAGCGTTACTCATTTGATGATGGCATGATGGATTTATTTTTTGTTGAAGGCAAACTCGAATACATGAACTTTGGTGTGCTTGTTGACGAAGAAGGAAATATTGAAACTGTTTAAAATAGGCTTGCAACACTTTTGAGTAGTTAAATCTGCAACTGCTCATTAAGTCGTTTTTATTTTTTGTCCCCTATATCGCCTCCAAAACTTATATTTAGTAAGTGAAGTATATTTCACAATTCTGTTGACTAACTTGAATCTTAGAAGTTTATGCAATAGTTTGTAGGCGGCAAATATTACAATCCAACCAATTGTATAGGTAATTAAATCAAATATCAATTCTTTGTGATTAACTTGCTCTGGGATAAACACATAAAAGAGCGGGGGAATTAACCAAAATGCCAGCCACCAACTAATCGCTGTAAATCCATGCGGTGTTTCAATGGCTCTTTCCGGGCATGAATTCATGCAGTGCATACAACTTTCACATTGGTAGGTCCAGTAGGGGATACCATCCTTCATTTTAATTGCGTTAACCGGGCATTCCCTTTCACATAATCCACACAGATTGCATGCATTGGTAGCAACAAATGTTTTGGAGAGCATAAACCGGCCATAAAAATAGTAGCCAATCGAAATGGGAATAACGGCAATGTCAATTGGTAATTCGTAAAGTCGGTTGAAGGATTTTTTCCCCTCAAGGATCTTGGCAGCAAACTTATTTGTAATTCTTTCACACCTTTCAAAAATTGAATCAACAACCTTTTGTCTTAAGCCCGGATGTATAGAAATCCAGTTTGATGGAAGGTCGAGGGGGCGGTAACCGACTGCTTTGTAGCCTTTTGTTAGTAAGATGATTAAAGGTAAAATAAATGCAAGCCCACTAATTCCCGGAGTGAATAATTTCGATGCCTTCATGCCCGCCCGAGTGTTAAGAGTGAAGAATTTTACTTTTTTATTTGTGGCCGGAAACTTCCGTAAAAACTTAATTACAATTGGTGGAGCATTGAATCCATGGGTAGGGTGGCAAAAACCGATTAGTGTATTTTCATCAATACTAATTTCATTGAGATTTGGATTGTCGGCAATATTTATTATTTGACTTTCAATATTAATTGATAAAGTATAATTTTTTATCCAGTTTGCTGCAGCCAGAGCATTTCCGGTGCCTGTAAAGTAAAACAAAACCAGTTTTTTAAAAATAACCATGGCATAATTTATTCAGCCTCTAATTTACTTAAAATTCCATCCTATTAAAAATTTCATTTCAATAATAGCTCCTGGTCCGGTAATTTCCCACATCTTTAGTGCTGGAAAATAAGCAGGGCCCCTTGAATAGTATGAGTAAGGGTCAGGTGCTGTGTTTGAGCCGGTAAATGGAAAATATTGTAAGCCCACCAAATAAGTCAGGCTTAATTTCTTTTTTATAAACGAACTTATCCCAAAGGATATTCCCCCTCCAAAAGTCCAAAACTCTGCAGGAACTTCAATTTGGCTGTTGTCGTAGGAATAGGAAACTTTGTCGGAATTGAAATATCCGAAACTCAGTTTTGGTTCTATGAATAGCACCGACTTAATATTGCTGACCATATGGAACTGATAGAGTGCTGTGAGTTTAAAACCATTATAATTGTCAATATCTCCCCTAATGGGGAATAGGACTTTTAGGTAAGTCGAAAGGTGAATACCAACAGCATTTCTCTTGCTCAATGAATATGTGTACCTAAATGCAAAGGCTGTATTTATAAGTTCGTTGACAGCAAATGAAATGTTTTGTCTCCTGTT
Organism: Bacteroidales bacterium; assembly: GCA_029933565.1. Classification (GTDB taxonomy): domain Bacteria; phylum Bacteroidota; class Bacteroidia; order Bacteroidales; family F082; genus BM524. Next base: position 821 of record JAOZNY010000104.1, on the reverse strand, counting down.
AAGCCATGATCCACCAAATTGTAAACTGTCTGTTGGCTCCATTATCGCCGACCCCTTCTTTATAATATCAAAGGGGTCATTTCTAAGTTTGAATTTAGCATCCAAATGTCCTTCATGTTTGGCTGTCAGGTAGTTTAGTTTTGATAATGTTTTAGTTTTTGCCAGTCCGTTCTTGTCGGTAATCATCAGGGTATCACCATTGTTATTTACTAAAGACACACCTTGAAGGGGATGCCTGCTATGCTTTTCAATTACTCGCACACGAGTTTTAATACTGTCGTAAGCTTCGTAAATACCTTGGTTGGTTTGAGAAAACAACATAAATGCGATACCTAAGAAAATTATACTGAGTAAGTATTTCATACATATTGTTTTTGCTAAGTTAGAAAAATTTGAAACATAGAAAATGATTTAATGAATCATTTTCCCTACTTTCGTCACAAACAAAAACCTATGATTGGAACTATTGTAAATGTAATAACCGTTGTTGCTGGAAGTGCCTTAGGACTTGCGCTTAATAAAAAATTACCTGAACGATTCGTGAAAATCTTCTTTCAGGTAGTTGGGCTTTTTACATTTTTTCTGGGTATCTCAATGGCTTTGAAAACCACACACGAACTACATTTGATTATGGCATTAATAAGCGGAGCCTTAATAGGGGAGTTGCTTAACCTTGAGAAACTTACTGAGAAGTTTAGCGATTTTGTCAAAGTAAAACTAAAAATTGGTAACGATAAATTTACTGAAGGAATGCTTACTGCTTTTCTGCTTTATTGCATGGGCTCGCTTACCATACTTGGAGCCATAGAAGAGGGGATGGG
>JAOZNY010000103.1:3904-10340 GCA_029933565.1 Bacteroidales bacterium | reverse complement strand
CAGTTAAATTCTTTAATTGCATTTACCTGATTTTTATATGCTAATCTTGACTGTGGATAAGGATAATCAATTGACATTTGAATAGCAGTTTTTAAGGTCTCTTCGTCCTCAAAAAAACGTTTGGAAAATATCCAGTAAAACAAATTTCTAAACCAAAGTTCAGGTTTCATTTCATCATTCAGGTAAGTAATCCAATCGTCAAACAGAATGGTATTGCGCTGAGTGTTAACAGCCGAACTTGAGGCAATAATCAATTTAGAAAAGTACTCAGGATACCTAATGGCACAATCCAATGCAATCATTCCTCCCATAGAGTGGCCAAGCAAATTAACAGATGAAAAACCCAAACTTTTTATCAATCCAATACAATCATCAGCCATTTGTCTGATACTCGTTTTAGCATCCATTGGCTTTGTCCTTCCCACTCCCCTATTGTCAAAAACTACAACTTGATACTTTTTTGCCAGATCATCAATAATTGGTAACCAACTTTGGGAATCGGTGGCTAGTCCGGCAATAAGTACCAATGGTTCTCCAGTACCATGAATTTCGTAATAAATATCTACATCCTTTATTTTTACACTTGCCATTTTACTATTTAATACATTATTATTTTTCTGAGTGGCATCAGGACAAATATACAGATTAATTAGATTTACTTAACTTTGTGCTAAACATAAAAAACAAAAATCATGAATCTTAAGAAAGAACTCAGGCAATCAGGTTACGACTTTATCGACAGCCCAATTAGAAATCAAAAACCTCTTCAACTATGGCTACAAAAACCTAACAATGCTATTGAACTCTACTACGAACATATTTCGCATGCCTTTGTTTCAGAGGTGAAACTCAAAATAATTGAAGACAAGGCTCTGAAAGTAAGTTATGGACAGGAGCAAGATTATAAATTCAATATTGGAATTACCGTGCTGGAGGAATTGCTAAGTTCACTTGGGCTAGGAAACCTAGGGCTTGCGGCAAGTTTTAATGGTGGCAAAAAAGTTAGCATAAGTTATAACAACAGTAAAACCTTAACAGTTGCCAGCGGTGAAATCTCAAACTACCTCAGCACTGCCGACTTTAAATACCCCAACAGGGAGTTTATGAGAAATGCAAACCGCGATAACATCCTGATAGTTTCAGGTGTGCTGATGGCAAGAAACCTTAAGGCCACCATTGAAACCGACAAGAATATCAGCGCTAAAGTTGAGGCCCAGTTGATTGAAGCCGTTGAGGGCAAAGTGGATTTTAAATTAATATCAGATAACAAACTGGAAATGATATCGGAAGGCAATGCGCCCTTCCCCATTGCAATAAAAGCCAATAGGATTGACTACGACAAAGGTGAGTTTAAAAAAATGAAAATAGTTACAGATAATCGGTTTTTCTTTTAACCATATCCGTTACCTTCATGGGTACGTATTTTTTCCCATCTCGTCACCATCTCGTCCTCGTTTAAGCGCAGCGGTAACGAGGATGCCCCATTTTATCCCTTATCACTCATCCAAAATCCAATAGTGTTTTAGTAGTAAATAGTCTATAATACAATGGTGTTTTAGATAAATATATCTATTTTCCAATGGTGCTTTATAAATTTTTGTATATTAGCAAAAAAAAATGAAGCGACTTATTGAATCATATCTTCAGGAATGGAAAACCAACCCACGTAAAAAACCCATGATAATAAGGGGTGCCAGACAAGTTGGAAAAACATATGTTGTAGATAAGTTTGGACGAGAAAACTTTAAGTATTATTTAAAGATAAACCCGGAACAAGATAAAAACCTAAAATCAATATTTCAAAGCAAAAAGCCACAACTAATTATTAATGAACTGTCGGCACTGTACAACATCCCGCTTATTGAAGGCCAAACCCTGCTTTTTATTGATGAGGTTCAATTATTGCCCGAGGCCATAGCTGCATTACGCTATTTTTTTGAGGAGATGCCAGGTCTGCACGTAATTGCTGCCGGTTCGCTGCTTGACCATACTTTAAACGAATTGCCTTATTCAATGCCGGTTGGAAGAGTTGAGTTCGCATATATGTATCCACTAAATTTTAAAGAGTTTTTAGTAGCAAACAATCAGGGGGGCCTGATCAACTATATAAATGATTTTGTGTTCGGCACACCTTTTAGCCCTGCCCTGCACCAAAAGATAACCGAATTTTTAAGGCTGTACTTTTTTATAGGTGGCATGCCCGAAGCAGTAAAAACGTATATAGGCACAAAAAATTTAATTGAAGTTGAAAAAATACATATAGGTATATTAACGTCGTTTAAGTATGACTTTGCAAAGTATGGCACCCGCAAGCAACAAGAATACCTGAATGATTGCCTTGAATATTCAGGAAACAATATTGGCAGAAAAGTAAAATATGTAAACATCAACAAAAATGTTCACTCCACATATTTGAAGGATGCCTTACTGAAACTTGAATTAAGCCGAATAGTGCATTTGGTCCGCCGTACCGGTTCCTCAAAAGTTCCAATCAATCAATTTGTTGATAAAGATGTATTTAAGCCCATTTTTCTTGACATTGGGTTAATATGTAGTTTATCAAAAATCAAACTTTCAGACATACAAAATTTAGTAACTGATTTTGAAGGTGCATTAGCAGAACAATTTGTTGGGCAAGAACTATTATCTTCATTTGAGTTTTTTGAAGATGCCAGACTTTTTTATTGGGCGCGCGAAGCAAAAAATGCCAATGCTGAGATTGATTTTGTTTTTCAAGTTGAAAACGAAATTTTCCCCATAGAGGTAAAAGCGGGAAAAACAGGCACATTAAAATCGTTACAGGTATATTTGGCTGAAAAAAACAAAAAAACCGGAATTCGCCTTAATCTTGATTTGCCTACGGTTGGCAGCAAACTCTCAGTTAAAATAAATATAAAAAACAAAATGCAGAACCTGGATTACAAACTTATTTCGTTGCCCTTGTATTTCGCCGACAATATAAAAAAATTGGCTCTATTGTCGAATTAATAAAATGGAAGAACTAAACATTATCAGCCTAAGCAAACATGTTTTGATTATTTAAAATTTGAGAATTGATTATAGGAATTTAAAAATATAATAAGACCCCATCCCGTCCTCGTTTGAGCGCAGCGGTAAGAAAGATGGTTAACATCTGCATCTGTAAGGCAGAGGGGTCATTCCCTTTTCTTAACCATCTCAGCCACCTTCATGGGTACGTATTTTTCCCATTCGGGATTTTTCTCCTTTATCATTTTTAGTACTTCGCAGGCTTTTATGTGGAGTTGCGCTTTCATATTACTCTTGAGGTCCTTAATGAAATTATTATCAATTAGGTATTTATACAATCCCTGAAGTTCGTCGTTTGGCTTTACACTTTCCGAAGTTAAAATATCATTACTTCCTTTATTCATAGTAGGATAAATATAGAGTTTTAGATTTTTTGGAAATAATTTCCCAAAAGCCTCCAAAATTCCACCTTTCAAATCTGTATAATATTTTTCTTCAAAAATACTTGCCAGTCCCGGAACACCTATCAACAGCCGTAGTTTATTTATCCTAAACTGCGAAAAAAGTTCAACAAGTTGGTAGTACTTGCCAATATCAGAAACCATTACATTCTGTCCAATTGCATTAAGCATGTCAACACGCATAAGAAAGTCATGCTCATCCACTTCTCCTTTTTCTGATAGAAGATTATTTAAAGTCATTTCGCAAAAGAACAACGAATTGCTTGGCTCATAATCTTTGTTCTTCTCAAATAGTTCTTTGCTTGTTCTAATAATATCCTGAGCAATGTAGGTAATGGGATTGAAGTTACCCCTGAAAGCCAGCACATTCTTTTTATAAAGCATATCGGAAGGCTGCTGAACATCGCCATTTTTATCAAACATTATTGAATGTGTAAGACCATTTTTCACCAATTGCACACCAAGCAGGCGGTTGTCGACATAATCAAGTTGGGGACCCGAAACGCGCATCATGGTAATCCGAAACCTGTCGTCACTTAGATTATCAGAAAGTGACTGTAGAAAATGATTGGGTTTATTGTGGTAATTAAAACAGGCATAAATAAGGTTAACACCCAAAATTCCCATGGTAGTTTGCTGCAAAAGACCATCGTGTTCCAATAACTTTACATGCACAATCACAGTGTTTGCCTTGGCACGTGGCTCCAACTGAAACTTGATTCCCATCCAGCCATGGCTATAATTTGTTTTACTGTAATTAAGGATTTCAACAGTATTGGCAAATGCAAAAAATAAAGCATTAGGCTTATTCTCCAACAAAACCTTGTTAACCTCTTTGTATTCCTTTTCGAGCATTTTTTCCAATCTGCCCTCCGACACATAGCGTCCGGTATTACTTTTATTGTATTGAAAGTCGCTGAAACTTTTGTCGTAGGCAGAAACAGTTTTGGCAATTGTTCCTGATGCTCCACCAGCCTGAAAAAAATGTCTGGCAGTTTCCTGTCCCCCACCAATTTCAGCAAATGAGCCATAAAATGGAGTGTCAATATTTATTTTTAAAGCCTTACGGGTTGTTGGTGTTATTTCGTTTTGCATTATTTCTCTTCTAGTAATTTTTCAAGTTCTTTATTTTCGTCCCTTAGCCTTGCAGCCTCAATAAAATCAAGGACTTTTACAGCAGCCTTCATGTCTTTTTTATTTTTATCCATTGTGTGCAAAATTGCTTCCTTACTCATAAATTTCACAATAGGATCAGCAGCAACACTGTTCTTGGTATTTTCCACATAGGCATTTTTTTCAACAATCATACTGCTGGCAACCACAGTCTGCCCCATTATTGCATCTGTTGATTTTATAATTTGTGTTGGAGTAATTCCATGCTTTTCGTTGTAAGCAAGTTGCTTCTCCCGTCGGCGTTCAGTTTCTTCAATGGTCTGTTGCATAGATTTTGTAATCTTATCGGCATACATTATTACTTTACTTTCAAGATTACGTGCAGCCCTTCCGGCAGTTTGTGTGAGCGAACGTGCGGAGCGAAGAAAGCCTTCCTTATCTGCATCTAAAATAGCCACCAGAGCCACTTCGGGTAAATCCAATCCTTCCCTTAAAAGGTTTACTCCTACCAAAACATTAAAGTTGCCCAAACGTAAATCACGAAGAATCTCAACCCGATCAAGAGTGTCAACATCTGAATGAATATAGCGAGTATTTATATCGAGGCGTAAAAGGTATTTTGTAAGTTCTTCAGCCATACGTTTGGTAAGAGTTGTAACCAAAACACGGTAACCTTTATCAATAGTATCTTCAATCTCATCTAACAAATCATCAACCTGGTTAAGACTGGGTCTAACTTCAATAATGGGATCAAGTAGTCCGGTAGGTCGTATTAATTGTTCAACAACTACTCCCTCCGATTTCTGCAATTCGTAGTCTGCCGGGGTTGCACTCACATAAATCACCTGATCCGTAATTTGTTCAAACTCCTCAAATTTCAAAGGCCTGTTATCCATGGCCGATGGAAGCCTAAAACCATATTCCACAAGATTTTGTTTACGCGAACGATCGCCCCCATACATTGCTTTAACTTGCGAAACAGTAACATGACTTTCATCTATTACAGTAAGGTAATCATCGGGGAAATAGTCAAGCAAACAAAAGGGCCTTGATCCCTGTGACCTGCCATCAAAATACCGAGAGTAGTTTTCAATTCCGGAACAATACCCCAACTCACGCATCATTTCTAAATCGTAAGTAACACGATCCAGCAAACGTTTAGCCTCCAAATGCTTTCCAATCTCATGAAAATAATCAACCTGTTTTTGTACATCAGCCTGAATATCAACTAATGCACCCTTCATTTTATCCTTTGAGGTAACGAAAATATTTGCAGGATAAATAGTAATATTATCTAGCGACTCTATTCTTTTTCCCGGCAAGGGATCTATTATCTCAAGCTCTTCAATCTCATCACCAAAAAACATAATACGAAAAGCATGGTCGGCATAACCCGGAAAAACATCAACAGTATCGCCCTTAACACGGAATGTGCCCCGCTTGAGCTCCAGTTCGTTTCTGGAATAAAGGGAACTGACAAGATCGTGAAGAAATTTGTTACGACTTATTTTTTGGCCTACCATCACACTTATCACATTATTGGTAAAATCATCAGGATTACCTATTCCATAAATACATGAAACAGAAGACACAACAATAACATCACGTCTTCCAGAAAGTAAAGCTGAGGTTGTGCTCAGGCGGAGTTTCTCAATTTCTTCATTAATTGACAGATCCTTTTCGATGTAGGTATTTGTGGTGGGCAAGTAAGCTTCAGGCTGATAATAATCGTAATAGGACACAAAATATTCGACAGCATTTTCAGGAAAGAAATTTGTAAACTCCCCGTACAACTGGGCTGCCAATGTCTTATTGTGGCTAAGCACCAAAACAGGCCTGTTTAATTCCGCAACCACATTGGCGATGGTAAACGT
>JAOZNY010000103.1:0-3804 GCA_029933565.1 Bacteroidales bacterium | reverse complement strand
ATATTTTCATGACAGAAAAAAAAAGTACGTTTTTTAATAAATTCCTGAACTACACTGAGAGAGCAGGAAATGCCCTACCTCATCCGGCAACATTATTTGCTGCTTTTGCAATTTTTGTTTTAATTATTTCATTTGTAGCTAGTTATTTTGGATGGAATGCTGTTCATCCAACTACTTCAAGAATAATCGAACCTATTAACCTGCTTGATCATGATGGTATTCATCGCATTATGCTTGAAATGGTGCATAATTTCACAAGTTTTGCACCACTAGGCATTGTAATTGTTGCAATGCTTGGAATTGGAATTGCTGAAAGTAGCGGACTGATAGCAGCAGTAATCAGGTTATTGGTTCTTAAATCACCTGAACGTTATCTGACATTTGTAATTGTTTTAGCCGGAATACTTTCAAATACAGCCAGCGATATCGGTTACGTACTTTTAATCCCTCTTGCCGGAACTATTTTCTTATCAGTTGGACGAAATCCACTAGTTGGAATGGCGGCGGCCTTTGCAGGAGTTTCGGGCGGATTTTCAGCCAATTTAATCTTGGGTACCATCGACCCTTTGTTAGCAGGTCTTTCGCAGGAAGCAGCAGGCATTATTGATCCTACTTACGAAGTAAACCCAACGGCAAACTATTATTTTATGTTTGTTTCAACGTTTATAATTGCAATTTCAGGAACATGGGTGACAGAAAAAATAGTCGCTCCTAGACTTGGAAATTATAAAGGAACTGTTCAAGGAGAAGAGATTAAAAAATTATCGAAAGAAGAAAAAAAGGGTTTGCGACTGGCAACTGTTACAATGCTCATTTTAACAGCAATAGTTTTATTTGGAATTATCCCTGAGGATGGATTTTTAAGGGCTACAGATGGCAGCATCTTGCGATCTCCGGTAATTAAAGGTGTAATTGCACTATTGTTTATTTTTTCGGCAGCAGCAGGATTGGCATTTGGCTTTGGATCGGGTAAATTTAAAAGTGATTCCGATGTTGTTGAAGGCATGTCGCTAAGTATAAAATCGCTGGCTACATACATTGTACTTGTATTTTTCGCCGCACAATTTGTAGCTTATTTTAAGTGGAGTCATTTAGGTGAGATATTGGCCATTAATGGGGCCGTTTTCCTCCAAAGTATAAATATCGGAAGTATTCCTCTAATAATTGCATTTATAATACTTGCAGCAACAATTAATATGGCAATGGGCAGTGCCTCAGCCAAATGGGCAATAATGGCTCCTGTATTTATTCCTCTTTTTATGGAGTTGGGCTATTCACCTGAACTGTCGCAAGTGGTGTATCGAATTGGTGATAGTGTTACTAATCTCATTTCTCCAATGATGAGTTTCTTTGCGTTGATAATTGCTTATTTCCAAAAATATGATAAAAAGGCAAGCATTGGGACAATAATTTCAACTATGCTACCATACACTTTTGTGTTCTTTGTTGCATGGACAATATTAATAATTATTTGGATGCAGTTAGGTTTACCATTGGGTCCTGGAGCGCCATTGCATTATACACCTTAAGGTGAGAGTGGTAAATGGTGAGACTTACTTATTGTTGCCGCCAGATTCCTGGATTTCTGGAATGGTGAAAAACTGAGATTACAAAAATCTTGTGGTTGTGAATGCTGTAAATCACTGAAAAAGGGAAACTCTTCAAATTAATTTTTCGCTTATTATCGAATACAATGGGGAAATAATAAAGGGTTTCGTTTAATAAGATTAATGGAATATAATATTTCTTCTATAAATTTTTCATTGGCCTTTAAACTTCTCTCTGCATACCATTTCTGACTTTCCAATAATTCTATTTCTGCTCGCTTGTGAAATAGTACCGAATAATTCATCCGTTGATCATTTTGGACTCAACTTCTTTCCATGGAATTCCAGGTTCTTTACCTGAAATTAAAGATTCCTCACGCTGATTTAAATCTTTTTTAAACTCATCGGAAAACTCCTTTTTGTCATCGAAAAAATACAAAGTCAAATAATCTTGTAAATCAGATAGATTTTCAAACTGAGTTTTCGGAAGTTCTTCATCCTTTGCAATAGTTATAGTTGTCATTTTGTAGTTTTTAATTCTTCACAAAAGTAAGTAATTCTATCAAAAAGGTCAACTAAGCACGCAAAGGAAATAAAACTTGCATAAATCAAATATCTTTTAATTGCATCACTTTGTACTTCTTTCTTAATTTTGTACACATTATTTTCACTTTTAACCACTATCAATAGTTTTAGGAAAGTATTGCTAAAAAAGTTCAAAAATTGAAAAGAATATTAATAATACAAACTGCTTCGCTTGGCGATGTTGTACTTGCAACACCGCTAATTGAAAAACTAAGCGCAGAATATCCAAACGCCAAAATAGATTTCCTATTAAAGTATGGTTACGAAAGTATTTTTTATCGTCACCCAAAACTTCACTACCCGATTGTTTGGGATAAGACAGAAAAAAAATACCATCACCTTTGGGAACTGATAAGAATTATCCACCAGAAAAAATATGATGCCGTCATCAATCTACAACGATTTGCATCATCGGGACTGATTACTGCCTTATCAGGATCGAAAATCAGGATTGGCTTTAGCAAAAATCCCCTTTCCATTTTTTATACTAAAAGGATTAAGCACAAAATTGGAATAGGCAAAAACAATCCGCACGAAACAGAAAGAAATCTTCAACTTATTGAAAGTATAACCAAGCCTGGTAGTGCAGAAATGAAACTCTACCCGTCAAAGCAGGACTTTGCTAAAATGTCGCAATTCAAGACTGTGGCATTTATTACAATTGCCCCTGCTTCACTTTGGTTTACCAAGCAGTTTCCTGAGGTCCAATGGGTTGACTTTGTAAAAAAACTGAGCAACGAAATAAGGGTTTACTTTCTTGGCTCACCAAAAGATAAAGAACTCTGTGAAAGGATAATTGAGAAATCGGGCAACACAAATAACCTGATGCTGGCCGGTAAATTAACTTTCCTTGAGTCGGCTGCACTAATGAAGGATGCACAAATGAATTACGTCAACGATTCGGCACCCATGCATTTTGCTTCGGCAATGAATGCAAATACTGCTGTTATTTATTGCTCAACAGTACCTGAATTTGGTTTTGGACCCTTGGCAAAAAACTCACATATTATTGAAACAAAAAAGCAATTAAACTGTAAACCTTGTGGGCTACATGGCTTTAAAACTTGTCCGAAAAAACATTTTGAATGTGCAACAACTATTAATACTAATCAATTGTTAGATATTTTATGAACCTTGAAAATGAAATAACAAAAACTGTTGAATTACTGAAGAAAGGAAAAATAATCCTTTACCCTACAGATACCATCTGGGGGATTGGTTGCGATGCCACCAACTCAAAAGCAGTTCAAAAGATTTATAAATTAAAAGGCAGGACAGAAAGCAAAAGTATGATCCTTCTTCTTGACTCGGCAGAGAAACTGTCGGATTACGTAAAAGAAATACCTCCAATTGCCTACGAACTTATCGATCATGCCCAAACACCGCTCACAATTGTTTATTCAGGGGCTAAGAATATTTCTAAGAATCTTATTGCCAAGGATGGTAGCATTGCCATTAGAGTAACAAAAGGTGAATATTGTGCAGAAGTAATTAGGCGTTTTGGTAAACCAATTGTCTCCACTTCGGCCAATATTTCTGAACAACCTTCGCCTAAGCATTTCGACGAAATTAATGAAGAATTGAAAAACAAAGTTGATTATGTAGTTGGAATTTTCCACGACAAGATAAGAAGCCTCAAACCATCAACGATAATTAAGATTGAAAAGAGTGG
>JAOZNY010000330.1 GCA_029933565.1 Bacteroidales bacterium | reverse complement strand
TTGGATCTTCACGCGGGCAGGCATTTATTGCAGTGGGCTATGGGCTTGAAGGCATAGTGCCCGATGCAATTGCAGTACGCATAGTAAACAACGAAATGATCCCTTTCTTTAAAAACAATGATTACGAAACCGGAATTGTTAATGGAGTTATCAAATTATCTCAGTTGGTTTCAGGTGAGATATCAGCAGACGGCTATAATAAATCCTCAAAACCAGCAGGAATTTTTGGCTTTCTACCTTTTATCATAATCATTATAATCATTCTGCTTATCCGTGTAAGCAACGCTCGTTCAAGATCGGTTGGCAGTAAAGGTAGCAGCATTCCCTTTTGGACGGCACTCTGGCTCGGTAGCAGTTTGGGAAGTGGATCACATTCTGGTAATTGGGGAGGTTTCTCAGGAGGTTCCGGCGGCTTTGGCGGAGGCGGTGGCGGTTTCGGAGGTGGCTTTGGTGGCTTCGGAGGAGGCAGTTTTGGCGGCGGTGGTGCCGGTGGAAGTTGGTGATACTTGAGGTTGAGGTTGAAGTTATGATTGAGGTTAAGGTTGAGATTTTTATATCTTTGAACAGTACTATTCTTCTTTTATCAATTCAAAAATATGAAAAAGAACTTATTAATTATTTTGATTATTACAATTCCTATTGCACTAACGGCTCAGGAATTTATGACCGTGGGAGAAGTTTTTGACTTTGAAGTTGGGGATGAGTTTCACATTGAAGGAAGATGCTATTATCAGGGAAATGCTCAACCACCAAATGCTGACAGAATTACAATTATTGAAAAGTACTTTTCAAACAATAATGATACAGTTTATTATGTACGTTACCACGATTCGTATTACGTTTATGTAGAAAATGACGAAGGCTTATACCGTTTCTGGACTGAAACAGATACTGTCTCTTATACAAATCTTGATACCTGCATCACAAAAAGCAGTTATTGGGCTCTTTACGATTCAACACTGATTCAGTATGACACAATTAACGAATACTCTGAGTATTACTGCGATTCATTGATTAACGGATATTTTTGTGCAGCAAACGATTTTGAGCCAATATATTTCAGTAAAAAATATGGTAAAGGTCTTGGGGAAGTTAGAACATACCACAATATTTCTGCTGAATCATCTGTACTTGACTATGTGCTGTTTTATTATAAAAAGAATGGTATAAGTTGTGGTACACCTGACACTACTGTTTCAATAGTAGAGAATGAAATAACCAATTATATCACGATAGGCCCAATCCCGGCAAAAAATACTTTGTCAATAAAATACAAGCATCACATTAATATTGAGTCGATTCAAATCCACAACATAAGCGGACAAGGGATAAAACAATTTGCCCCTGATAATTCCCAACTTGACATTTCGAATATAACTCCCGGTATTTATCTGCTAACAATCTCCAGTGAAAAAGGTAAACTGGTCAAAAAGATAGTGATAGAGTAAATCAAATCTTATTTTATTCGCGGATTGCTCAACAAACATCAACTTCAACTTTCGACTTTTAACTTTTAGCTTTTAACTTTTTTTCACAAGCTATCTCTCTGAGTGTAAATTACTTCACATTCTATTTAAGTAATTTGTTACCTAATAGTCACAATTGTTTGCAAAAATTAAATAGATTTGCCTTGCATTGTTAAAATATTTTAACATATATTTAACATCTGAAATTTTACACGAAAACAACATTATTATAGATAATATTTACATCATGATCAGAAACGGTTTTGAATTACAAAAAGCCACGCGTTTGCGAGGTTTTTTTTCCCGTGGTCTCGGGATTGGATTGTTTATCCTTTTATCTTTTTCTCCTTTTATTTCAAACAGCCAAACTGCTGCCGATGAGGCAAATTTTGCACAATGCAAGGCTTGTCATACAATTGGTGGAGGCAAACTTGTTGGCCCCGACCTTAAGGGCATAAATGATTTAAGGGAAAAAACATGGCTCATAAAGTTTATCCAGAACTCAACAGAACTAATAGCGTCAGGTGATGCTTTGGCACTACAGGTTTTTGAGGAAAATAGTAAAATCCCCATGCCGACACACGCGCTTTCCGATGAGCAAGTTAAGGGTATTTTAATCTACATTGCAAACGATGGGAAACTCTCGCCAGAGGAAATTGCAAAAGTCGAGGCTGCTGCCAAAACAGTGGAAATTGCCCCTGAACAAGGTAAGGCATCAGAAGTTCTAGCCGAAATGAAAAGAGAAGACTATCGTAATATGAGAAATACTTTCATAATTATGTTAGTCCTAATGCTAATCAGTATTTTCGATTTGGCGGTTACCAAATTCATTAAAGCAAGATGGATACATTATATTATAATCCTTATTGCCCTTACTGTTGGCAGTGAACTTTTATTTGTTGAAGCCTCAGGACTGGGACGACAACAATACTACCAACCAGACCAACCAATTGCTTTCTCACATAAAATACATGCAGGCCAAAACCAAATCGACTGCGAATACTGCCACTTTACTGCCGACAAGAGCATGCATGCTGGAATTCCGCCAATGGAAACATGCATGAACTGTCACTCTCAAGTGAAAGAAGGAAAGACAACAGGTAAAACAGAAATTGCAAAGATTTATTCGGCTTTCGAAACCGGAAAGCCCGTAGAATGGGTAAAAGTCCACAACCTCCCCGACCATGTTTATTTCAACCATGCACA
>JAOZNY010000329.1 GCA_029933565.1 Bacteroidales bacterium | reverse complement strand
CCACACTTCTTGAGGGTGTTAACGTAATTGCCGACAGGGCAAAAGAAAGAGAAACACCGGTTGCTGTTTCTAATGTATCCAAAGCTCAGATTGAGGAAACACTAGGATCACAAGACATTCCATTGATTATGAATAATACACCTTCTGTTTATTCAACTGCTGGTGGTGGTGGTGCCGGTGATGCACGGATTAATGTTCGTGGATTTAACCAGAACAACGTTGCAATTATGATTAATGGTGTACCAATCAACGATATGGAAAATGGTTGGGTTTATTGGTCAAACTGGGATGGTCTTGCCGATGCAACTTCATCTATTCAGATGCAACGTGGACTTAGCGCTGTTAATCTTGCAACTCCATCAATTGGAGGTACTATGAACATTATCACTTCACCTGCTGAAATGAAAGCGGGGGTAAAAGGCAGATTTGAAGTTGGAAGCGGAAGTTTCTTTAAAAGCACAATTACAGGCCACACAGGACTCATCAATGAAAAATTTGCTATGAGTGTTAGCGTAGTAAAAAAGGTTGGACAAGGTGTTATCGACAAAACCTGGACTGATGCATATGCTTACTACCTTGGTACAAGTTATAACATTAACAAAAACCACAGACTTGAAGCTTATGTAATGGGAGCTCCACAGCGTCACGGACAAAACTTATACAAGCAAAACGTTGCTGCTTATAGCCATGATTTTGCTAGCGAAATAGGTGCTGATAGTGCTGCTGCTCATTTTGCAGAGTCAGACAGAGGTCGTTTTTACAATGAAAACTGGAATAATGTTAGTGAAAGTTATACAGGACAACAAGCATGGAATCAAAAAAGCCCACGCGACAGATACAACAATGGATATATAAATGAACGTGAAAACTTTTTCCACAAACCGGTAGCTAACTTAAACTGGTATGCACAATGGAGTGAAAAGATATCTCAATTTACCACTGTATATTATTCAGGTGGTCACGGTGGAGGAACCGGAACTTATGGTAAAATCCAATATGATTACTCAGGACCATCGAGGGTTGCAGATTGGGATGCTACAATAGAAAAAAACTTGGATCCTGAATACACAAGAGAGGGTATTCTCCGTAACTCTGTTAACAACCAATGGACTATTGGTGCAATCTCAAGGATAAAGGCCAAAATTTCAGACAACTTCAAAATGCAAGTTGGTATCGACTGGAGAACTGCCAAAATTGATCACTTCCGTGAAGTAAGAGATTTATTGGGTCTTCAATCTTACTTCTGGGACGGTAATGATTTCGACTCAGGAACTCAGTACAATAAAGGACTAGGTGACAAAATAGCATATTACAACACTAATACTGTTGATTGGGGTGGCGCTTTTATTCAAGGTGAATACTCAAATGGTGTATGGTCAGCTTATGGAACCCTTGGATATTCTATGGTTAAATATGGATTTACTGATCATTTTGCAAAAGATACTACAACTAATGAAGCTCTTTATACACAAGCTGATTGGATTGGTGGTATTCAGGCAAAAGGTGGTGTTAACTATAACCTAAGTGAAACTTTCAACGTATATGCCAATGCAGGTTATGTAACTAAAGTGCCAATCTTTGACAATGTCATTGATGACGCTGATGGTAGTTTAAGAGACAATCCTGAAAACGAAAAATTTACCTCTTACGAAATTGGTATTGCCTACCATTCTCTTGATAATAAGTTGAATATAAATGGAAACTTTTATTATACATCATGGCTCAACAGAGCATTCTCAACTTTCGTTCAAATAGATACTACTCAAGATGGTACAGCATTCTTAGTTGTTGACCAGGTTCACAGAGGTTTTGAGTTCGAAGGTGATTATAGGATTATTAAACAATTGGGAATTGGATTCTTTGGTTCTTTTGCAAACTGGACTTATAAAAACGATGCTGAAATTGAAATTAAAGACGAGAACAATCAAGTTGTTGATAAAATTACTACCAATTTTGATAACCTACACGTAGGTGATGCTCCTCA
The DNA here is from genome assembly GCA_029933565.1 of Bacteroidales bacterium. Lineage (GTDB taxonomy): Bacteria > Bacteroidota > Bacteroidia > Bacteroidales > F082 > BM524. The sequence goes on along the minus strand of JAOZNY010000329.1, from coordinate 689 downwards.
AACTCAAGTAGGTCTTGGTATAAATATTTATCCTGTTAAAGGACTGTACTTACAATTTATGGTACGTTACAATGCTAAACATTACTCAGCATTTAACGCAGCAAGAATGGTAAATGATCCTGAAGACACACAAGAAGTATGGAAAACTCCAGCTTTTACTATTATGGATCTTCACATTAATTACAAACTTCCACTAAAAGGAAAACTTGGTATTAGTGTATTCGGACACGTATTCAACCTTCTTGATAAAATGTATGTTCAGGATGCTGTTGATAATAGTTCATACAATGGTTACTACGGTTATGATGGTTCGTTATCACACACAGCTAACTCAGCAGAAGTATACCTTGGCTTACCTAGAACTTTCAATGCAGGTGTTATGATTACTTTTCCTTAGAAAATTATAATTTTATAAAAAAGCCCTTTCAATATGAAAGGGCTTTTTTTTTCTTCTTAAATTTGAAAAAATATTTTTCATGAAACGAGCCTTGCAAATCATTATCACATTAAGGTATGACTTGGTTGGCGAGTTCCATGTGTCATATGAAAATAAATTATAAACAGATGAAACGAGCCATGATAATTCGTTCTCACACAAAGGAATGACTTAATTGGCGAGTTCCATCTGACCGATAAAAATAAAATATAGACAGATGAAACAAATTGCTTACTTACTATTATTTACAATC
>JAOZNY010000102.1 GCA_029933565.1 Bacteroidales bacterium | reverse complement strand
AAAAACTACTTCCGTGGATTGACGGGCTTTTGGATGCCGGAGAAGAGTTTTTTGAGTTGCATGGGAAACCACTTTTCTCCTCTCACATGCTCGACCTTTCAGAAGAGTCGTTAGAGGAAAATATTGAAACATGCAAGAATTACCTTGAGAGAATGGATAAAATAGGAATGACTTTGGAAATTGAATTGGGTATTACCGGAGGTGAAGAAGATGGTGTTGATAATACCGATATCGACAGTTCAAAACTTTATACTCAGCCTGAAGAAGTTGGACAAGCCTATGAAATACTTTCTGCGATTAGTCCACGATTTACAATTGCTGCTGCATTTGGAAATGTACATGGCGTTTATAAACCCGGTAATGTAAAACTTGAACCTGCCATTCTAAAGAATTCTCAGGAATTTATTAAGGGAAAATATAATACTGGCGAAAATCCTGTAAACTTTGTATTCCACGGTGGATCGGGTTCGGAACCTGCAAAAATTAAAGAGGCTATTTCTTACGGTGTTATTAAAATGAATATTGACACCGATACTCAATGGGCAACATGGGATGGTGTTCGTGCATACGAAGCCAAAAACCATGATTTTCTTCAAGGGCAAATAGGAAATCCTGAAGGTGAGGATGTTCCAAACAAAAAATATTATGATCCACGAAAGTGGCTGAGAGCAGCACAGCAATCGATGGTTGCCCGCCTTGAGCAAGCCTTTACCGATTTAAATTGTATAAACAGATATTAATAAATAATGGAGTTATGGAGTTTTGGAGTAATGGGTAAGCGACTCCAGCACTCCAGCACTCCAGCACTCCAATGCATAATTATCCTCCAAAAATATTAATGGCTTTTGGCGAAACTTTTAGCGAAGAAACGGGGGAGTTTTATAAATGGTTGCTTGAAGGAGGTTATCCCGAACTTGCTGTTTTAAGCAGTGGAATAAGGGGTAGTAATGAAGCAGTAACTTGGCTGATAAAAAATAAATACCCGCATTTTGCTGCTTTTGATAATGCAATAGGAGGTTCAGAGCAAGCCTATAAGTGGTTGCTTGAGAATGAGCATGACTTACTTGCCGTTTTTGTTGATGCTATAAATAATAATATGGAGGCTCTTACTTGGTTTAAGAAAAATAACCTGGAAATCTTTATTCACCTTTCAAGGAAAATCCGCAATTTTCGTGAAAACCAGACCTTTGATTATCATAAGTTGCATTTTTAGAGAACCAGGAATCAAGAGCCAAGAAAAAGAACCAGCAACCAGCAACGAGTAACCAGCAACTAGCCTTCCCCCCCCTAATGTGGTTCATTCCCCTTTTTACAACATTCAGGTAGAGCATCGTAGGCCTTTTGATTGGCAGGCATTTCGTCGGCATCGTAACCTGCTTTGGTAATTGCCTTTTTTATTTTCTCCTTGCTGTTTTTACCCTTTTTGTATTTTATTGTTAATATTTTGGTGTCGTTGTCAAGTTCAACATACTTAACCCCTTTTTCGAAGGCAAGATCATGTTCAAGTTTAACTTTGCATTTATTGCATATTGCCGAAGTTTGTATTTCTACAACTTCTAGTTCACTTTTGTTCTTTTCTGTTTTCTTTGCTTCCTGAGCGAATAACCCGCTTACGAAGATTATTGAAAAAAACCCAAATAAAATTATTTTTGTTTTCATTTTTTTAATTTTTCTCTCGGGCGAAGTTTTAAACTTCGCCCAGTTTTATTTAACTTATTAGCGCATTAGCGGCTATTTATTTTCATTATTTTCCTTCAAGTTTAAACCTAAAACCGGCAAACACTTTAATTCCTGTTATGGGAGCCCAAATTATCGATGAATCAAAATAATCACCAAAAGGGTCATCCGAAGAAATAATCGGATTTTCCTGACGGTAGTTTGTTAGGTTTTCACCCCCAATATAAATTTCCCATTTATCAAAATAGCGTGTAATTTGCCCATTTAAAAGAAAGTAAGCCGGTGAGTTTTCGGGCATCTGAAATTCATCGGGGTAAAACCCTGTATAGGGCAAACGCTGGTTGCCATTTATTTGTGTGTTTAAATCAAATTGCCATTTTTTATAAGGTGATTGGTAAGAAAATGTAATTAGTCCTTTATATTTATTTACCAGCGGCTTTTCAACAAAATCATTATTAATTGTAGTCATAACGTCATTATACCTGAAGGCAAGGTTAACTTCGAAATTTTTAAATAATTCGTAAAAGGCTTCTATCTGAAAACTATTTGAGCGCGACTTCCCGTTGAGGTTGTAAACAAAAACAGTTTGTGCTAATTGCTCCCTGTCGATGATAATTTGGTTTTGGAATTGAGTATGGAAAAAGTCAGCCGTAATTACAAGTTCTTTTGCACCAATATCTATATAAGAAGTATAACTAAAGCCAATATTCCACGACGATTCAATATCCAGATCTTCGGTAAACATAAAGTGTTTTGATGTTGCCAAAACTGAAGTGTTTTCGGCTACAACACTAGCCGATCTAAATCCTCTTCCTCCGCTGGCACGAATAATATTATGCTCGTTAATATTATACTTGGCGTGAAGGCGTGGAGTAAACAACAAACCGAATAAATTATGATAATCAAGGCGCAAACCAGCAATTAAATTAAAGTTACTTTTATTGGAATAATTGTATTGCACAAATGCTCCCGGAACCTGTTCAAACCTATTGAATGTGCTGTCGTTTAAATCTTCGTAGTAGTTGTCTAAATTAAAACTCAAACCCGCAGTGTACTGATGCCTGCTATCGCCAATCCACGATTGAAGCATAAGATTACCATAATAAGAAACTTGTTTTGCATCGTAGTCGTTAAGCCCAAAAAAAGAAGTTTGATCGTGAATAATAATTTGATTTTGAAAACCCCAACTACTTGAAGCCCGATTTTCAAAAACATAGCCAATTTTAGCAAAGCCTTCAATCCTATTGGTTTTAACTCCAATACCATAAGGGTTGTCAGCGGCTCTTTCCATATCTTTTTCAAAATCCATCTGTCCACCCTGTCTGTTTTCTGAAAGATATTTTATTCCAAATTGAAGACGCAGATTATCTCCCGTATATTTCCATCGGTTAAACACATTAATTTGGTTTACCATTGGCAAGTCCAAAAATGAATCCCCGTTATTGTCGTGTTTTGTTCCTAAATGTTCTGCATGAACTAAAACAGCAGTACTCCATTTTTTACCAAGATTAAAGCGGCTGTTAGCATTTATTTCTACTTTGCCAAAATGATTTGCGTAGGCATTTACAAAAAGTTTATCACCTTCGTTGGGCTTTTTGTATTCAATGTTAATTTGCCCTGCCATGGCCTCGTAGCCATTAATTACAGAAGATGTTCCTTTGGAAACCTGAATAGATTGCATCCAACTTCCGGGCACATAACCAAGTCCGTAAGGTGTTGCCAAACCACGGAAGTTAGGGATGTTCTCAGTTAAGAATTGAGTATAAATTCCTGCCAAACCCAGCAATTGAATTTGTTTGGCACCTGTTACGGCATTGCTATAACTTACATCCACCGTTGCGCTATTCTCAAAACTTTCCGACAAATTACAGCATGCTGCTTTTTGAAGTTCTCCCTCATTAATGTTTGTAATGCCATGTGTTTCAGTTCTTGAAAGAAAATTTCCCCGTTGACGGCCATTTACCTGAAATTCTTTTAAACTATTTAAATCACTTAAAATAATATGCAGGTGATCTGAATTGGTGCTTGCCAATAAAACTGTGTCGTTCTGATAACTTACGTAACTGGCAACCAAAATTGCCGGCTTATTTTTTACCAAACTAATTTCAAAATGCCCTGTTTCATCAGTAATAGTACCATTTTGAGTATTTAGTTGGAACACATTGGCACCCTCAAGTGGTGAGTTACCATCCTCCATTTTCTCAAATACTCCACCCTTTATTGTTTGTGTAAACAGGCTCTGACTCTGCAACAAAATAATGCAGAAAATAAATATGTATTTTATCATTAATTCTAATTCTTATGTTTATAAATAACAGTGTAAAAAACTGTTTTGTAACAGCATTAAGAATTAGCAATACGGGTTGGGTTCGGTTTTGAGTTGGTTAAGAAATACCAGCAACTGTTTACCTGTCGCTGCCTCAATTTCACTTATTTCAATGGGTTGAATATTGTCAACAAATTTATTTTCAAGTGGTGAGAAAATTAATTCTTCAAAAATAAAATCAAAAACAGGCTTTACTTTTCTATGCTGTTTTATAATATCAAATTCAACAAATAATTTAATCTGTTTTTCAGAAGTATCACAGCAATCGTCATTTTCTTCCTCCATTTCGCAACTGATTTTCTCAGTGCAGCAATGCTCCAAATTATTATTGTGGGTAATAGTTTCATCATGCTCACAACTAACTAATTCCTGAATTAAACTACTTTTTTCAAAACCTGAATCGTTACAATAATGTGAGTAAACAGTAATGCCACTAATTGACATTAACAGCATAAAACTAAGTGCGAAGTATACAATATGTTTTAATATGGATTTCATATAAATACAATTGCAAAATTACTAATCAATTATTGATGGGATGTTAATATTTAGTTAAAAGGCCAAATGGTAATTTACTGAAAACAAAACAAACTTAAAATATTCAATTATTGCAAGCAAAAATCATTTAGTTTTTTGTAAATTTGAAACCCTTAAAAATCAAAACAAATTAAAATGGATTACGAAATATTAAAACTTGAGATAACCGATGGCATTGCCATTGTAACAATTAGCAGGCCTAAGGCCATGAATGCCTTAAATACAAGGTTTTTTAACGAAATGGATGCCATGGTTGCAGAAATATCTGCAAACAAAAATGCAAAGGCAATGATTATTACCGGCGACGGAAAAGCATTTGTTGCCGGTGCCGACATTGCCGAAATGGTTGACAAGAATGCGAATGAAGGCTCTGCTTTTTCCAGACTTGGTCAAAACACCTTCCGTAGTTTTGGCGAAATGGACATTCCGGTAATTGCTGCAATAAATGGTTTTGCTCTTGGTGGTGGGCTTGAGTTGGCAATGGGTTGCGATTTCCGAATTGCAAGCACAAAAGCAAAATTCGGTCAGCCAGAAGTTAGTTTAGGTCTTATCCCTGGTTATGCAGGAACTCAAAGGCTTTCACGTTTGGTTGGCATGGGCGATGCACTTTACCTTTTAATGACTGCCGATATGATTGGTGCCGACGATGCTCTGAGAATGGGATTAGTACAGAAGGTATTTGAGCCCGAAATACTGATGGAAGAAACTTTGAAAATTGCAAAAAATATTTCCCGTAAAGGTCCAAAGTCAATTAAGAAAGTAAAGTCAGTTGTAAGAAAAGGTCTTGAAATGAGTCAGATTGAGGGAGAAGAACTTGAAGCCAAACAGTTTGGTGATTTGTTTGGTGAAGGTAGCGAAGGCAAAGAGGGGATGACAGCCTTTTTGGAGAAAAGAAGGCCAGAATGGTAATTTGCAATTTGCAAATACAATAGTCTAAATAATAAATGTCAAAAAACACTCTAAAAATAAAAGATGAACTAACAGAGTTTTTGCTCTACACTACCCCCAATGGGAAAGTGAAGGTTGAAATATTTTTTCATGATGAAAATATTTGGCTTACGCAAAAACGCATGGCAGAGTTGTTTGGGGTGAATGTTCCAGCCATTAGCAAGCATCTGAATAATATTTATTCGAGTGGTGAACTGATTAGAAACACAACTATTTCCATTTTGGAAACAGTTCAGACTGAAGGCGATAGAACTGTTAAAAGGAATAAGGAGTTCTACAATCTCGATACAATAATTTCTGTTGGTTACCGTGTAAATTCTGCACAAGCAACACAATTCAGGATTTGGGCAAATTAATAAATGAAGATAAATATCACAAATAAATATTCAATAATATGACATACGAAGAAAGATTACAAAACGTATCGGTTTTGGGTGCCGCGGGTAAAATGGGGAGTGGAATTCTTCTCCTTACAGCCGTTGAAATGGCCGACCTAAGCCTAAAACCCGAAAACAAAGGGAAAGCCTTTGTACTAAATGCCATCGATATTTCGCCCGAAGGCCTGGCAGGATTAATGAAATATCTGCGCGACCAGATTAGGAAAGTTGCAGAGAAAAAAACTGTTTTGCTTCGCAAAATGTATGCCGACCGCGATGACCTTATTGAAAACTACGACATCATTGATGAATATATTTTTGATGTGATGAATGTTGTAAGGCCTTCAACAACAATGTCTGCGGCTCACAATTCTACTTTGATTTTTGAAGCCGTTAGCGAAAACAGGGCGCTCAAAGTTAAACTGCTTGGCGATATCGATAAAAACAACGACAACAATCCTTGGTTTTTTACAAACACTTCTTCGGTACCAATTAACTTAATTGAAACCGAAGCAGGTTTGGAAGGCAGGGTAGTTGGATTCCACTTTTACAATCCACCTGCTGTTCAGCGTTTGGTTGAGTTAATAGTTACTGAAAAAACTACTGATGATGTTGAGGCTTTTGCAAGGGAATATGCAAAAAAACTCAAAAAGATTATTGTTCCTTCAAATGACTTTGCCGGATTTATTGGTAATGGGCATTTTATGCGCGATGCTCTTCATGGCATGAAAGAAGCCGAAGCCCTTGCCAATGACAAGAATATTCCACTTTACAAAGCCATCTACATGGTAAACAAAGTAACACAGGATTATCTGGTCCGCCCAATGGGTATTTTTCAGTTAATTGATTATGTTGGTATTGATGTTGTTCAGTTTATTCTTAATGTAATGAACCCATTTGTAAGCGACGAAGAACTGAGCCATAATCTTTTGGACAAAATGCTGTTGCAGGGAGTTAAAGGCGGACAGAAATCCAGCGGAGCACAAAAAGATGGCTTCTTAAAATATAAAGGCGGACGTTTCACAGCAATCTGGGATATTCATAAACAGGAATATGTTGAACTTGATACATTTAAAGATGAATGTGACGAAATTATGGGCGATATGCCCGATTCGGCAGTAGCCTGGAAATCGATGCTCAGAAATAAAAAGAAGGATGAACTACTTACAGCCTTTTTCAACGATCTAAAGGCATCATCTGAACTGGGTGCAAAAATTGCTGTAAAATACGGGCAAAAGTCAAAAGCCATTGGCGAAAAACTTGTTGCTGACAAAGTAGCCAACGAGATTGACCATGTTAACACTGTTATGCTGACAGGGTTTTTTCATGCTTATGGCCCTGTAAATAATTATTTTGATTGATGCAGATGAGAGTTCATAAAAATAATATTTGTTTAATGCACAAACTTACCCCTCTGTCCTTCGGACATCTCCCCAAAGGGGAGAACAATTCGCTCATTAAGAGAGGGGATTATTTTTTTGAATAAACATAAAATTTAAATATTCATTTAATAAAAATAGAAAAATGAGAAGAAAAATATATATGACAGCCGGATACAATACAGTATCCATGGGTACCGGTCGCCGGGAATTTCACCCTAAAAAGCCTCGTCCAGGTTTGGAGCATTATTTTAAGGAAGCCGGAAAAGGCACACTCGACCAAATTGGTGGAGCAAAAAATGTTGACGAAACCAGTATCGGAAATTTTATGGCAGCCCGCTTCAACAAGCAGGCAAACCTACCGGGTTTTGCCCCAATGATTGATGAGGGCTTGCGATGGAAACCTGCCACTAGCGTTGAAGGTGCTTGTGGTTCGGGTGGTCTTTCGCTAATAAGCGGAATTAAATCCATATTGGCCGAAACTGCTGATGTTGCTTTGGTAATGGGAATTGAAGTTCAAAATACTGTTAAAGCAATTTATGGTGCTGATATTCTTGCCGGAGCAGGATGGTATCAGAATCGTAAAAACGGACATGCTTATTTTTTCCCCGGACAGTTTAGCGACCGTGCCGGTGCTTATTACGAAAAATATGGTATGGAAAAAGCCAGGGCAGGAATGAAGCGTTGGTTCCGCAATGCCATGGAAAATGCACGCCTTGATCCAACGGCACAGGAGCATCATAATACAACTCCTGATTTGGATGCGCTTTACGATAAGTTAAAGCCAAATGGAGCAGCATTTGTTGATAATTTAAGTGTATTGGATTGCTCTAAAGTTTCTGACGGAGCTTCTGCAATTGCCGTTTGTTCAGAAGAAGGACTTGCAAGAATTGGCATTGACAAAAAAGACGCTGTTGAAGTAATGGGCTTTGGCCATGTTATCCGTGATATTACGAGCGACCCAAATGACCTTACAGAACTGGAGACTATTAAAAAAGCAGCCCATCAGGCAATGGAAAATGCTGGTGTTACTATCGACCAAATTGGTACTATTGAAACCCATGACTGTTTCTCAATTGCAGGTGTTTTGGCAACTGAAGCATTAGGTCTTGCCGCTAAAGGTGAGGGTGCTGATTATGTTGCAGCAGGTAATACAGCACGTGATGGTGTCATGCCAATGAATACTACAGGTGGTTTAATTGGCTGGGGACATCCAACCGGCGCAACTGGAGTACATCAGGCAGTTACCATCTGGCAGCAGTTGACCGGAAAAGCCGGTAAAGCACAAATACAAATGAGTGATAACAAGCCTTACGGCATGAGTATTAATATGGGTGGCGACGATGTTACTGTTGTTGCTGTTGTCTATAAAAGAGGATAAATAATAAAAGTTTTTAAAAGAGGCTGAATATGTTACATTTGCATTTCAGCCTCTTTTTAGTTTTGGATATAAAAGAAAAAGACATATCGCTATTTGAAGATTTCAGAAAGGGAAATAAAAAAGCCTTTGACAAAATTTTTCACAACCACTATGAAAACCTATGCAATTTTGCATTTCTTTTTCTAAAAAATTCATCAAAGGCAGAAGAAGTAGTTGCGGATGTTTTTATGAACCTCTGGAAGAAAAAGCAAGCGATAATTATTACTACAAGTTTGAAAGCATATTTGTACCGAAGTACTCGTAATGCTGCAATTTCAGACCTCAGAAAGGAAAAGAATATTCATTTGTTAAATGAGGAAAACGGGAACCAAAAGAAAATTAAACTCGATTTATCGCCCGAAACACTTTTAATAAGAAAAGAGATTTGTGATAATTTTAGGGATTTAATTGATCTGATGCCAAAACAGGCTGCACTTATTTTCAGACTTCACAAAGTTGATGGAATGAGTTATCGTGAAATAGCACAACTTCTGGATCTTTCAAATAAAACAGTTGAAAACCATATGGGAAGGGCACTAAAACTTATGAGAGAGATGTATCATAAAAATCCCGAATTATTTAAGGAATAAATGATTTTAACTTTTTCAAGATAATTTCCATCTCTTTTTTTACAACTTCATCAGTCTCTAGTTTGTAAGCAACTTCAACATCTTTAATAGCATGAGTGTATTCTGTTTCTAAAAGATATTGAGCAGCTTTGAGCCTTACTGCAGATGAGGTATGCCTTAATAATCCTTGTGACCAACGAATAGAAGTACGGGAATAAATAGAGTGCAATCCATCAATAGCCTGAATTATTTCCTCTTCATTGTCAGATGATAATTTCCAGAAATACTCCTTTTCAAGTTTATTGGTTTCAGGGTAGTATAATACTTCGTGATTGTATTTGAGAGGTCTTACCAAATCAGTATTGTAAGAAATTAACTCTTTGTTTGCAGCCCATCGAGCCATTCGTGGAACCATCCAACGCATTCCAGATGTTGCCTCCGGATGCCCGGTTGTCATAATTACTCTACCTTCTCCGTAATTTGAAATTCCAAAAGCAGGTTTGTTAATGCTAACTCCTTTGGGATATCCTTCTTTTGTAGCAATATCAGTATTTATGGTAGCAAGAACAGTAAATTTTGAACTGTCGATATTTTCATACATTGGGCCATCGTAATATTGTACAAAAGCATTTTTCATTGCTTTTAACTCTGGAAATACTTTATCTCCTTGATCTGTGGTTTTAAAAGAAATGAGTCCACGACCACGATTGTAATACTCTCTGATACTATGAACTGGAAGCATTTTTAAACTTGCATAGTTTGGTGTTGATGCAAGCAAATATCCTCCGGCACAAATCCCAACTACTCCATTTCCCTTTTTCTTTGCAAACTCCTGGATTTTTCCGGCTGCCAGTAAACCAATGTTGTTGAATTCCTTACTACCACTACCTCCCGGAAAAACTATTACATCAAGTTCATTTAATTCACCTAACATAATTTCAACTGCCGAAATTTCAATTACTGCAATCCCACTATCCATTTTAAGGGCTTCCACGGTTTCCATTACACAAACCTTGCTTGCACCGTTTCCGTTGAAAACGGCCACCTTAATTTTTTCTGCATCCTTGGTATTTTCTTTCTCAACTTTTTGTTGACAGGAAAAAAGGAAGAGACTTATTACAAAAAAATGGATAGTTATCTTGAATGTGGTTTTCATATTTT
>JAOZNY010000328.1 GCA_029933565.1 Bacteroidales bacterium | reverse complement strand
CCAGTGGGGAGAGTTGCAAAATAAAATTCCAACGCTATCGCGTTAATGGGATTTTGCTTTGCGGAGAGAGGGATTACTAAAGTGATCCCAAAAGGGTATCCTTTGCAAGCATAGAAACCCAAATCCTCTTCGAGTCTTTGTTTTTTTGTTTTCATGAACTTAGACAAACAAGTTTGTCACATTCCTAAAAACAAAAAACCCGCAACTCACGTTACGGGTTTCCTTTTGCGGAGAGAGAGGGATTCGAACCCCCGGACCGCGCGAACGGTCAACGGTTTTCAAGACCGCCGCATTCAACCACTCTGCCATCTCTCCAATTGGAGCGGCAAAAATAATATATTTTCTAAATGAAAAGCAAAAAATACTTAATTTTAATTTTTATTAGAATTCAATTATTCTACATTTACTCTTTTTAATAAATGAACGTATTATCTGCCTCACTTCCTTATTGTCGCTGTAAAAAGTAATTTGTTCATGCAAGTTTTCCATAGTTTCGTTGGCTAATTGTTTGTTGCAGAATCCAAATCCTGCATATTTTCCTTTTTCAACTTTTACAACACCAATCTCATCTTTATTCCTGCCCTGGTCAATAACGAAAAAATCTTGCTTCTCGAAATGGAAGTTGTTTAGTGCCAATGTTACTTTTTTATTATAACTATTGGGCTCTTCCTCGCCTATGCATGCTCCATCACACTGATGAATTTGATAGTAAAAACAGGCTCCTGAATTATCGTAAAGTCCACATATTTTTTGGCAGAGTCCGTACTCTTCACAAAGTCTTTCCAAATGTTCTTTACCTTCATTTATAGAACTGTAGGTGTAGATTGGTGAAAGTTCGTTTACAATTTTCATCACCTTAAGGTTTAAATAAGCCTGCTCATCGTAAAACGAATAAAGTCCGTAGTTGAAAAATGTACGGCGTTGGGCACGATTGTAAATTGGTTGGTGTTTTTTTATTTCCGACGATTCAAGAAGCAGAGCAATAAGTTCGCTTCCGGTTACTGTATATTTTACATTAGCAATTGCACTTTTCATCTCAATTGCTTTTTTGTGCAGATTGTTGTTGAGGTGTGACATTACCCTGTCGTGGATATTGATGGATTTCCCTACATAAATTAGTTCTTCACGGTTGTTATAAAAATAGTACACACCTGCCTTTTTTGGTAAATCCTTTACCAGTGATTTGCTCAAATCAGATTGAACACCATTCAGGTTAATGTTTTCAGGATTGCTGTCAATTGATAATAAAAGTTCAAAAAGTGTTTTAGTAGCTGTTGCATCACCAAGGGCACGGTGTCTGTCAGGATTTTGTATTTCCAACGATTTGCATAGTTTTCCCAAACTGTAGGATGGTTTTCCGGGGATTAGTTTACGCGCCAGTTTTATGGTGTCGAGAGTTTGTCGTTTAAAATCGTAGCCAAGGCTTTTAAATTCACTGCGGATAAAACCATAATCGAACTTAACATTATGTCCTACAATAATCTTGTTTTCGGTTAGTTCAACAATTTGTTTAGCTACTTCATAAAATTTAGGTGCATTATTCACCATTTGGTTGTTTATGCCAGTGATTTGGGTTATTCGGTAAGGAATTTTCCGTTGGGGATTAAACAAAGTTGAAAACTCTTTTACTACGTTTTCTCCATCGTGTATTATTATTGCTATTTCAGTAATTTTCTCCGAACTAGGACTAAGCCCTGTTGTTTCTATGTCGATTATGGCGTAGGTTGGTGATTCCATTGTTTTCAAGTTATCGAGTTGTCAAGTTGTCGAGTTTTCATTGTTGTCGTTAAGTAAGATAACCAAGATAATAATGAAAACCTGATAATTACAAATTCAACTTCATCTGAATAGCATGTACCTGTTTCTTAAGTTCTGTCACTTCCCTTTTTAGTTCATATTTTTCCTTGTTTGGCTCCGGCAGATCTGAGTTGATGTAGTTTACAAATTTCCATATTTCTTTTACTTCATCAATTTTTATTTCGTAGGGAATGTAAAGAGGGTTGAGTGAGTGTAGCATTAATTTGCCATGAGTTACAATCAGGTTTTCCACTACCTTAAAAACTATTCCATCTTCTTTGGTAAGGATAATGTAGGCATGATGATTTCTGAGATGATTCCAGTCCTGAATGAATTCACCTGTTACGTAAGAGCCATCGGGGATTGGAAGCATTGAGTCGCCACTGATCTGGAAACTGCGATATTTTTTCTGTTTCGATAGAAATGGTAGTTTAAAAGTAGGAAGTATTCTAATGTACTCAGGGTCAGCAAAACCATCGGCATAGCCGGCGCTGGCTTTTTCGTTTACCAGTTCAATATTTTCTTCATTTTCACTATCAACAGTTGTTGCCAAAACCCGAAGGTTACTGCCTTTAATAAAAGTGTCAAAACCTCTTTCAAGGGTGTTCAGTTGGTTTTCCGATAGTGAGTTTAAATCAACTTTTACTAGTGTGTCGATGGCCACTCCGTAGTATTCAGAGAACTGCGAAAGCAGTGCCAGGTTTGGGTTTCCTACCCCATTCTCGTATCCGCTAAGCGTTGAACGCTTGATCTTTAACGCGGCTGCCACATCGTCCTGAGTGCGACCCCGGCGTTTTCTTAATAATTTGATGTTGTTTTTGAAACTCATAGTTTTATAATGTTGTTATCATTGTTATCGTTGTTGTCAAGTTGTCATTGTTGTCGTTGTTATC
>JAOZNY010000101.1 GCA_029933565.1 Bacteroidales bacterium | reverse complement strand
CCTTCACCTTTCTTCACTTGTGTCTGGTCCCAATCTATATTGCGATAATATTTGCCGCTAACATCTGAACACCAGAAATAGCCTTTATAACCTAAACCCCAATAGGCGCCTTGCACAAAATAGCCTACAGGCAGTGCTCTAAAACCAAACGCATCTGTCGCGCCTGTATTTGGAGGTGTCCAAAAGATTGTGCCTGTTTGCTTTAAATTACCACCAACATCTGTACCTCTCCAACCCATATCTTCCCATTTGGTAGCCTCAATACTATACTCACTGTCTGTTAACATTAAGTATCAAAAGATGGGATAGTTATTCACTACTTACCCAGTTTAATTACAAAATCAACAAAAGGAATTCCAATAAATAATTCTTGATAAATGTCTTTGCTATTTATAAATGCTAGGTCAACGGCAATTCGTTTTGCTGCAAATCTTAGCCCATAAGAAACCACTAAGTAATATTCTGGCGTTGGTACTATCCAATTTTCCGAAACCAACCATAATTTCTCTGAAACCCTTGCCATACCTCCAATCATAATAAAAGGTTTTTCTTGAAATGTGCCATCAACAAAACCCCATCCCAAACCCAAAGTTGCATTAGTATTATATGAGCCATAAGTACCAAGTCCGTAAATTATCCCTGCCGAAAACTCATCAATCATTCCTACATATAATCCCCCCACTCCTAAATGAAGGTTCTCACTTACCTGAAATCCTGATTTAATATTAACATTTAATAGAGGTGCCATATCCTCGGAAAACAATGTTATAAAATCAAAGCCTCCACCAATGGAAAAATTGTTTGCCACACCATAATTAAACATATTGGCAACAATGTAAATATTCTGGTAGTAGCCCTCCCCCTTCTTTAATGGTATTGCTGTGGGAGCAAACAACAGCCTGGTTGCATGAGGATTTTTAAACCAATATGCTTTTGGTGTTTTTTTGGTTTGACCCAATGGAACAATGCTTTTAATCTTTTCCTTTTCAATAGTAAGTATACCTAGATCTACAATTTGCAGTTCCATTTGGGTTTCTGTTTCTGATAAAACAGTACCTATTAGTATTATTCCATTCTTTAGTTCAACTCTTTGCTCTCCATACTTCCACACAAAAGGATATGATTGTTTGTGCGCAGTTTTTACCTGGCTCCAGGCAAAACGGCTTCGACTAATTTGTCCTGCAGAACTCACATAATTAACATAAATATATTCGCTATTGCTTGAATCTTCAATTATTGTGCAGGGCATTACCAATCCGGCCTTTAACCAAATTGTATCCTGATTGTAAGTCATTGTATTTTGATCCTGTGCCTGTATTAGTAATCCACCAAATACAATGGCAATAAGTAAAATGAATTTTTTCATAATTCTTATTTAAGAGGAATTAAAGTATTGAAGTTGTAAAGATATAATAAAAGAAGATTTTGGAAATAACTGTTAAAGCAGAAGGTATGTTGAGTAGCCGAATCCATGTAATTAATTTCGGTTAGTTTATGTTTGCAATTTACAAAATATCAACCCAAAAGTCAAGTATGAAATTGGTGCACTGATATATACTTGTTAATTTTCCAACAAACAATCTGATCTTAATCTTCTAAAATTAATGGGTGTTATTAAGCAATAATGCATTCCGCAAAAGCCAGCCTCGATTCTGACTCTAAACTACTGATATTAATACTTATAACTAATTAACTGGGGAACTGGGGCAATGAAAATATTCGGTTTTTAACAAAAAAAGGAAGCCTTTAAAAAGACTTCCTTTTGGGTGGAAGACCGGATTTGAACCGGCGACCTCCTGAACCACAATCAGGCGTTCTAACCAACTGAACTACAATCACCATTTTTCGGGCTGCAAATATACAAACATTTTTTGCAAATACACAAAATATATTTTACTTACTTTTACGCAAAATTCACATTAATTATAAACTGACCTTAGTGAAAGAAATCATAAAAATAATAGAAAAAGTCTGGGAAGACAGAACACTGCTAAAAGACTCAAAAACAATTGAAGCAATTAATACTATTGTGGAAATGCTCGACAAAGGAAAACTGCGTGTGGCAGAGCCTGATGGAGATGATTGGAAGGTGAACGACTGGGTGAAGAAAGCCGTAATACTTTATTTCCCATTAAGGAAAATGGAGACCACAGAAGTAGGAATATTTGAATTCCACGATAAGATTCCACTAAAAAAAGATTATGCCTCGCAAAATGTAAGGGTAGTGCCCCATGCAATTGCGCGCTACGGAAGTTTCCTTGATAAAGGCGTTGTAATGATGCCTTCTTATGTTAATATTGGTGCTTTTGTTGGTAGCAATACCATGGTTGACACATGGGCCACTGTTGGCTCTTGTGCTCAAATTGGTAAAAATGTTCACCTAAGTGGTGGAGTAGGGATTGGTGGCGTTCTTGAACCTGTTCAGGCGGCACCTGTAATTATTGAAGATAACTGCTTTATTGGTTCTCGAAGTATTGTTGTTGAAGGTGTTAGAATAGGAAAAGGAGCGGTGTTAGGTGCAAATGTTGTAATAACACTCTCAACAAAAATTATAGATGTAAGTGGAAATAAGCCAGTTGAACACAAAGGCTTTGTACCCCCTAACTCAGTTGTAATTCCGGGCACCTACCCCAAGGAATTTCCAGCAGGAACATACAATGTTTCCTGTGCCTTAATTATTGGCAAGCGCAAGGAATCAACTGATACCAAAACCTCGTTAAATGATGCTTTACGAGATTACAATGTTTCGGTTTAAGAACGGCATCTATTGCCACTAATTGTTACTATTTTTGAACAAAGAATCCATTTATGCATAAAGAATCTTACATCCTAAGCCTCGATCAGGGAACAACAAGTTCGAGGGCAATTATTTACAACCATAGCGGTGAGGTTTGTGCCATAGCACAGAAGGAATACCAGCAAATATTTCCAAAATCAAACTGGGTAGAGCATAATCCTACAGATATACTTTCATCTCAACTGTCGGTTGCAATGGAGGTGATTACCAAGTTTGGTATTTCCCCAAACCAAATCGCAGCTGTAGGAATTACAAATCAAAGGGAAACAACAATTGTTTGGGATAAAAACACAGGGAAGCCCGTTTACAATGCAATTGTCTGGCAAGATCACCGAACTTCAGATTTTTGCGAGAAACTTAAAAAAGAAGGAAATTCTGAGTATGTAAAAGAAAAAACAGGTCTTGAGATTGATGCATATTTTTCGGCAACTAAAATTAAATGGATACTCGACAATGTTTCTGGCGCACGCCAAAAAGCCAATAATGGCGATTTGCTATTTGGAACCGTTGACACCTGGATTATTTGGAATCTTACCGGTGGCGAAACCCATGTTACAGATGTAACTAATGCTTCGCGAACAATGCTATTCAACATAAAGTCACTAAAGTGGGATGAGGATTTATTGAAACTTTTTGATATTCCAACCTTAATGTTGCCCAAGGTGAAAATGAATGATGAAATATTTGCTAAAACTTCGGGCAAGGTACTTCAAACACAAATCCCTATTGCTGCTGTTGCAGGCGATCAGCAGGCTGCCTTGTTTGGACAAATGTGCATAGAGAAAGGAATGGCTAAGAATACATACGGAACAGGTTGCTTTGTAATGATGAATACAGGTAACAAACTTGCTTATTCAAATCATAAACTACTAAGTACAATTGCATGGAATATTAAGGGTGAAACAACTTATGCCTTAGAAGGAAGTGTATTCGTAGGTGGTGCAGTAATCCAATGGCTTAGAGATGGTTTGGAGTTATTCTCTAAAACTAAGGACGTGGAAAACTTAGCCTTGCAAGAGGATGATAATGGAGGTATATATTTTATTCCTGCATTTACGGGATTAGGAGCACCGCACTGGCAACAAAACGCACAGGGATTGATTTATGGCATTAACAGAGGAACTACTAAAGGACATTTTGCAAGGGCTGCTCTCGAATCAATTGCATTCCAAAGTCATGACGTAATTAAAGCCATGGAAAAAGATACAGGCGTGAGCATTAGAAACCTTAGGGTTGATGGAGGTGCTTCGGCCAATAACACTTTAATGCAGTTTCAGTCTGATATTTTAAATGCCAATGTTGAAAGACCAAAGATACTGGAAACCACTTCGCTTGGTGTAGCATACATGGCCGGACTTAATGTTGGATACTGGAATAGTATTGACGAGATTAAGCAGCATTGGAAACTGGAAAGGGAGTTTGTTCCGGAAATGTCAGAAATTAACCGAGAATCACTTATCAGGAATTGGGACAAGGTGGTTAAAAAATCCTTTTAACCACCCCTGACTGTACTCTGCTTGTCTTTCCACTGCTTATGCTAATGAGTTGGAGTAGTTCGTCTTCCATATTGCATTCGTATCAAATTATTATATTATCACCTAATACCTCCTCCCCTAATTTAGGGGAGATGTCCGAAGGACGGAGGGGTATTTAACCCCTTACCACGTGAGGTCCGCGAAGGCGCTGAGGGATCCCATTCAAAATAAAACTGCTCCAAAAATTTCAACATAAAATCATGTCTTTGCTGTGCCATCTCTTTTCCTTTCTTAGTATTCATTTTATCTTTTAGCAAAAGTAATTTCTCATAAAAGTGATTAATTGTTGGCGCATTACTCTTTTTGTAATCCTCCTTTGATTTAAAATTTACAGGGTCAATTTCCGGATTATAAAGTTCAAATCCTTTATGCCCACCATAATTAAAAGTACGTGCAATGCCGATGGCTCCAATGGCATCCAAACGATCAGCGTCTTGTATTATCTGTAACTCTTTGGAATTAAATGCCTGATCTTCAAATGAATTTTTGTATGAGATATTTCTAATAATTTTTTCAATATGCTCAATTGATTTTCTGTCGAGGTCAAGCAATTTAAGCCAGTCAACTGCTGTCCGAGGCCCAACTTCTTCATCTCCATCATGAAACTTTGGATCAGCAATATCGTGCAACAAAGCTCCCAATTCCAAAACTGTCAAATCGATATTTTCTCCTTCAGCAATTGTTAACGAAGTTTTTCTAACTCTGTCGATATGCCACCAATCGTGGCCGCCCTCGGCATTATTTAACTTTTCCTTCACAAAACATTCCGTTTTGCCAACTATTTTTTTGTGGTCTTTATTCATCAATCTGGTCTCTTATTTTTAATCATTCAAAATTAGTAAAGAAACTGATGCCTTTACATTACAAGATTCATTATTTTTGCATCCGTCTTGATTCACGACTATTGACTCTTGGCTCTAAATATTTATAAAATGAAATACGATATAATAATAATTGGTTCAGGCCCCGGTGGCTACGTAGCAGCAATAAGAGCATCACAATTAGGAAAAAAAGTTGCAGTTGTTGAAAAATCGGAAATTGGTGGCATTTGCCTTAACTGGGGATGTATTCCAACAAAAGCACTTCTTAAAAGCGCACAGGTATTTAACTACGCAAAGCACGCTGCCGATTACGGAGTTAAAATAGAAGGCGAAGTAACTCCCGATCTTACTGACATGGTTAAACGCAGTCGTGGCGTTGCCGATGGGATGAGCAAAGGGGTTCAGTATCTCTTAAAAAAGAATAAAATTGATCTGATAAATGGTTTCGGTAAACTACTGAAAGGTAAAAAAGTTGAGGTAACTAATACTGATGGAAAGTCAACTATTTTTGATGCCGACAGCATTATCATTGCTACCGGAGCCCGTTCGAAGCAATTACCAAATATGCCTCAGGATGGCAAGAAAATAATTGGTTACAGAGAAGCGCTTACCTTAGACAAACTGCCCGAAAGCATGGTAGTCGTTGGATCTGGAGCCATTGGCTCTGAATTTGCATATTTTTACAACAGCCTTGGAGTTAAGGTAACTCTGGTTGAATTTCTTCCTACAATTGTCCCTCTTGAAGATGAAGAAGTTGGAAAAACACTTGCACGTTCATTCAAGAAAGCCAAGATGAAAGTAATGGTAGGCTCTGCAGTTGAAAGTGTTGATACCAAAGGTAAAAAGTGTAAGGTGTCAATCAAAACGAAAAAAGGAGTAGAAGTTGTTGAAGCAGATATTGTACTTTCAGCAGTTGGTGTTGAAACGAACCTTGAAGGCATTGGTTTGGAAGAAGTTGGAGTAAAAATAGAAAAAGGCAAAGTCCTAGTTGACGATTTTTATAAAACAAATATCGATGGAGTTTATGCCATTGGAGATATTGTTCACGGCCCTGCCCTTGCGCACGTAGCCTCTCACGAAGGCATTACTTGTGTTGAAAAAATATCAGGAATGGATGTTGAGTCCATTGACTACGGAAATATCCCTGCTTGTACTTACACTTCACCCGAAGTTGCATCTGTTGGCATGACCGATAAACAAGCAACAGAGGCAGGCTTTGAAATAAAAGTAGGCAAGTTTCCATTCACAGCTTCAGGAAAAGCAAGTGCTGCCGGTAAGAAAGATGGTTTTATAAAAGTTGTTTTCGATGCTAAATATGGCGAATGGTTAGGTTGCCAGATGATTGGTGAGAACGTTACCGAAATGATTGCAGAAGTTGTTGTGGCACGTAAACTGGAAACTACAGGACACGAAATCATAAAATCTGTGCACCCACATCCAACAATGTCAGAAGCAGTTATGGAGGCTGTTGCCGCTGCTTACGATGAGGTTATTCATATTTAGATTTTTTTTAATGACAAAAAAGCCACTTTTACAGGAGTTCTCAATGGGAGATATTCCATTGAAAAATCGAATAATTATGGCTCCCCTCACCCGAGGTCGTGCCGACAATGCTGAAAACATTGCCACCCCTTTAATTGCTGAATACTATGGACAAAGATCCACAACCGGGTTAATAATTTCTGAAGGCTCACAGGTTTCCCCTATGGGAGTTGGCTATGCCAATACTCCAGGAATTTATTCGAAGCAACAAACAGAGGCATGGAAACAGGTAACAAAAGCAGTACACAAACAGGATGGTAAAATTTTTATCCAACTGTGGCATGTTGGGCGCATCTCACATCCTGATTTCCTTGGCGGAAATTTACCAATGGCTCCTTCAGCAATTGAGTTCAACTATCAGGCACGAACTCCATCAGGCCCAAAGGCTGCTCCAATACCTCATGAAATGAGCGTAGAAGAAATAAAAGGCGTTATAAATGAATTTGTAACAGCAGCCAAAAATGCTATGGAAGCAGGATTTGATGGTGTTGAAATTCATGCTTCTAACGGATACCTTTTACATCAGTTTTTTGCTCCTTGCTCAAATGTAAGAACTGACGATTATGGGGGGAACTTTGAAAACCGCAGTAGGATTTTAATTGAAATAATCGATAAAATGAAAAAAATTATGCCTGTGAACAGAATTGGTGTGAGGTTAAATCCTTCCTATCACAACGATCACGGGATGCTTTTAACTGAAGATACTATTCCAACTTTTGATTATTTGATTGAGAAACTAAATAACTACGATTTGGCTTACCTGCATTTGTCGGAACCTGGACGTAGAGCAAAACAATCAGCATTTGCCGAAACAGAAATTGCGAAACGCTACCGCAAAATTTACAATGGCACTTTAATGATTAACCGAGGTTTTACATTTGAAAGTGGAAACAACATTATTGAAGAAGGCAATGCCGATTTAGTTGCTTTTGGTGTGCCATTTATAGCAAACCCCGACTTGGTTTCAAGGTTTGAGAATAATTTTCCTCTGTCAGAAGCTGATACTTCAACTTATTATTCAACTGGCGCTAAAGGTTTTACTGATTATCCTGATTTTAAGGCCTAATACTTAACATGCTTTGCAAGACCTTCTTGAACAAGTTCTTCATTTAAGGAAGTGTCGCTGTCGGCAAGCCAGATTACTCCAATGTAACGGCCATATTTTCCTGTGTCCTTGAGTGTTTCTATCCTCAATTCATTTTGGTTTTCTTCCAGACGTTTTATCACAAAATTCTTTGACACCATTCCCGCTTTGTATTCTTCCGAGTCATGCTTTTGGCGAAAAGTTTCTGGCGTATCGATGTTAGCCAACCTAATCCGTTGGTTTGTCGTCATTTTAAAACCCATGTCTATTACTAAATCGATGGTGTCACCGTCCACCACTCTGTCAAGTTTAGCTGTATAGTTGTACATTTTGTTATAATTAAGTAATTATTAAAAACTAAGTCTGTAAGAAAGTTTTAGAAGAAAAACATTGGAGGGACTGGCATCCAGCAGATTATCAATATGCTCGCTTAGGAAAAACTCACCACTACCCACATCACCACTTCTACCTTGCGACCATACAAAATAAGCTGTCGACCCGGGAACATATTCCCACCTCACAACAAAATTACTTCTAAATTCATAAAAACTAAAGTCAGGATTATCAAAACTGTAATCAATATTTCCATCCCCGGTTTCATCAATCAAATATTGGTCATTTGGTTCATCATAAAATATCTCATCGTCACCAAATTTATAAAACTGATCGTAATAACTTGTGTTTCCGGCATCAACAACTTTTTTAAAACTATGATAATCGCCGGAGAAAAAGAATGGCTGTCCCCAATACTGGAAAGTGAGATCTGGGGTTAGCGAATAGTTAATTCTAAAATTTAGCTGAAGTTCTTTTCTGTCCATGCCCGAAATAATATATCTAGACTGTCCGTTAAAATCTATTGTTTCAATATAAATCATCGATTCCTGATCGTGAATAAACACCGGGTCGACTGAAAACTGGAGGCTGGGGAGAGGCCTATAACTTATTTCTAAACCAACATCAAAGGCATCACGCCAGCCATCAGTACCAAATCCACGATAGACAAAAACATCTGCCACCAACTTTTTTCGCTCATCAGTATTAACAGAAATCTTTGACCTCAACATTCCAGGTGTTCTAATTGCAGGACCTCCTCTTAGTTGATGACGATCGATATCAAATCCTTCTTTAGTAATGCTAACATCCACCGACCAATAGTTCTTAAACTGAGCATCCCAAGTTCCTCGTAACCCTGAATAAAGTTGAGTACCACTAAAATCCCATCCAAACCATTGGTTTACTCTAATATTCATTTTTCTAAAAATGCTAAAAGGTTCCCAAATAGTATATTCTACCCAGCCACTTTGGTTAATTGCATCACCTCTTCGCATATAGCCCATGTCGTTTAGCGAAAGTCCGGGCGAAGAAACTGTTCCCTTAATCCCATAACGCCAATGTCCTCTACCAATTTTTGCAAGCATAAATGAGCCTCCAAAACCACTCAACTGCGTAAGGCTACTGTCGATGTGAAGGTGTGTTGCATCAGGTCGCTGGTAATAGCGCTGTGGAGCCTCTTGTCTTGCAAGTATCGACTCTTCAGTTCCTGTAACATTGCTACCAATAACTTTTGCCTGAAAATTATATGTCCTTTCATCCCAAAATTGATTAAAATCGAGGCCTGCTGTATAAGCAGATGAAGGTAAAAACTCTAGTACAGAATCATTTATAAATCGGTTGGTTGCAGTAACAATTCCTCCAATTATTGTTTTGCCCTTATTAATATCCTTTTGAATACGGGTGTTGAAGAAATTAGTCATTGGCTCAACAATCTGCTTTGTTTGCGCTCCATTATTATCTATCTCTGCATATTCATTGTTTGTAATGCTTTCCGTCACCCCAATCGACCATCCATTTTTTGTTTTTCCTGATAATTTGAAAGCACCTAAAATTCTTGTAAATTCGGGAGAGTCAACATACTCATCATCCTCAACTTCAGCTTCGTAATGAGGGCGTCTACCTATTCTTCTCGAATAAAATAAATTATCCCTGCTATGACTGTTACCTGCATCTAATGGGTAATTAAAAATATTTGAGCCTTCAATAAAAAACGGACGTTTTTCACTGAAATAACTTTCAAATGCTGAAAGGTTAACATCGGAAGGATCCGCCTCTACCTGACCAAAATCGGGGTTAATTGTAAAGTTTAGTGTTAGGTCGTTGGTTACTGCTATTTTACCATCCAAACCAGCATTATAACCCCATTTTGTTCCTGTTTCAAATGGGTTTCCAATTTCTGCCTCACTTTTTTCAAGACTTCCCATAACGTATGGAGTTAAGGCAATTTCCTTTTTAGGTTTTATATTTTCTATACCATGAAGTTCTCCCCAACGGCTAACCCATCCAGAGGCATCTTTAGGAACCATTTGCCAAAGCGACATCTCTTCTTTTCTGAATAGATAACGCATAATTTCAAATCCCCATACATGCTTCTGCATTTTAGCAAACCTCAATTGGTTAAGCGGAATTCTCATTTCGGCAATCCAGCCTTCTTCATCTATGCTGGTCTTTACATAATAAACAGGGTCATGGGTTTCATCCCAATCAGTGTCATTGGATACCATTCCATCACCTTTAACTCCAGCCGCATTTACGCCAAAGCCATAGCCTGTTAATTTATCGTTATGACTGCTTATTGCAACAGCTATCCAGTCTCCTTCAAAACT
>JAOZNY010000327.1 GCA_029933565.1 Bacteroidales bacterium | reverse complement strand
GAATTGACACCGATCAACCAACAGTTTATCGTTCATATGCCATGCAGGCAGGTGGAGACTGGTTCTTCTCACCATATCAGGATTATATGATTAGAGCTAGCGTAAGCGGTCCTACAAACAGTGTTTCAATGAATGCTACCACCACACAAAGGATGGTACCACCAAAAGCACCACAAATGGATAATGTTTACTTAGCCACAAGCGCAGCAGCAGTTGCACCAGGTTTTGTAAAGACAGGAACATTCGTAACAGATGTTGAAGCAATGTCAACACGCGACTTAAATAAATACAATGTATTCCGCATGTTTGGATTTGATCCAGATGCAGGCGAAGGCCCAGCAGATGGAGCACCAACAGGAGTAGGAAGCACATCAGGTTTATCAAAGAATGATACACAATTTGGATCACAGGTTCCTGGATTCTACGCTTATGCAGTAGAAGCAGAATATGATAGTGGTGACAAATCAACATGGGCTTATTCAAATATAGTAGCTCATGGACTGGACAATGTAGTAACTATTACTGCAGCACAATGCGACGGTGGCGAGCCATCAGACGTAGAAGTAACACTAGTAGGTCACAATTACCCATACCAGGTATTGTTTGGCGTAAGTGGTGCTGACGGAGTAGTTGTATTCGACAGTGTTATTGATGGTATGTATGACATTGCTATCTTCAAGGTAGCTTATCAGCATATTTACCTTAACGACGTAGCCATTTATAATGACTATAGCGTAACAGTAACTTTACAAGAGAATGCGTTCCCAGCACGTAACCTATATGTTGATGCATTAACATCAGTAGCAACATGGGACGAAGCCCGCATTGAGCAGATTTCAATGGAAAACTTTGAAGGCACATTCCCACCAGCAGGTTGGACAACCTTCTCAAATGATCCAACAAGTTCATCAGCATGGAACAAATGGAATGCATATACAGGTGCATGGCCAATTCCACCACAATTTGAAGATGGAACATCATCATACTTTGCAGCTGCAATTTCAGATGCAAACAGTATACACGATGGATCAATGGACTTATTGATCACACCAATGCTTGATCTACGTGAGAGCGAGACCTTTGCATTATACTTTGACAGTTTCTTTGATGCAGCTTACGGACAGTTAGCCTATGTTGAATATTCAACAGATGCTGGAACAACATGGCAGTTGCTACATAATATGATACCAACACCAGGAACATGGACAGAGAATACTATTGATCTTTCTGCATTATCAGGCATACCAGCCGGTAACGGACAGATTTGGTTCTCATTCCACGCCGACGATCAAAATGCATATCTATCAGGATGGGCAGTTGACAATGTATCTGTTCACAATGGCGCAGCCCCAATATTGGGATACTACGTATATTTGGATGACGGTTTTGTTGCAATGACTCCTCCGGAAGTTATGACTTATACATTTGGAGACCTTGTTTATGGACAAGAGTATACAGCCAAAGTAAGGGCAGTTTATTCATGTGGTCTTTCAGATCCTATTGATTATACATGGACATCAACATATTTGCACCCACCACGTAACTTAGGTGATGAGTACATTTATAACACCAACGAAGTTCCATTGATGTGGAATCCTCCAATGATGGGCGATGGTGTACCAATGATGATGGCTTCTTCATTTGTTCCAAAAACAGGACAGTTAAACAACCAAGAAGTAGATGCTGATGCAGTACCTAGGGATGTTGCAGCTAGCCGCGACCTTTGGGATCTTCAGTATGCTATCGATATCGCTGCACTTACAGGAGCAGCCGGTAACGCTGGTGCTGGGAGTGATGGTGAATTTATTTATGCCACACGTTGGGCAAGTAACCTTATCGAGAAATTCACCGTTGATGGTGTATTTGTTGAGGAATTCTCAATTCCTGGAGTATCAGGACTAAGAGACCTTGCTTATGATGGAACATATTTCTATGGAGCAGCTGCTGGTACAACTGTATGGCAGATGGACTTCACTAACCATACATTAGTTTCTACAATATCAGCACCAACTGCATGTCGTGCACTTGCTTATGATGAGGAAACTAACACTTTATGGGGAAATAACTGGGCAACTGACATAGTTAACTTTGATTTAACTGGAGCTGCTACAGGTGAAGTTATTGTTGCCCCACCAAGTATGTATGGTGCTGCATTCGACAACTATACCGATGGTGGCCCATTTATGTGGGTATTTTCAGGAACTACAGGTGGTGGCGGTTGCCAGATTGAGCAAATTGATATGGCCACAGGTGCACTAACAGGTGAAGTTCACTCAGTAAGTGACGTTCTTGGAATTACTATTGCAGGTGGTCTTTATATTCAGGAGAACATTATTGAAGGATTTCTTACAATTGGTGGTACTGCTCAAGGTGATGGTGCTGCTGACACAGGATTTGGTTTTGAATTAGGTGCAGGTACAACTCCAGGTGGAGTACCTGAAGGACTTATGTCATTCAACCTTTATCGCGATGCTGGTTTTATAGCCAATGTACCTTACGAAGGACAAGCAACAGATGAGTTTGTTTATTACGTAAACAACCCAGTTGATCCAGGAACATATATGTATGATGTAAGTGCAGTTTATGACCTAAGCGTATTTGGATTTATCGGCGAGACCGGCGAATCGATGTGGGAAGGTACAGACACAGTAACCGTAGCATGGGGAATTGATCTTCCATTCTATGAGGACTGGGCACAAGGATC
>JAOZNY010000100.1 GCA_029933565.1 Bacteroidales bacterium | reverse complement strand
TGGTGGTCATTGGTAGTCATTTTGTCATTAGTCTTCCAACTTCTAACTTCCAACTTCCAACTTCCAAATTTCCCTTATCTTGCACTACCAAATTTTAAGATATGAAACTATTAATGATTTATTGCACCCGCTTTTCGTATACCCCTCAGATTAAAACACTTGATGAGTTTCCCCATGTGAATGAGTCTGCTGTTTTTGAAAACTCTTTGGTTGCATTTATTCATGCCGAAGAGCATGATCAGCAGAATGCAAAATCGGTGGAGACTAAACTCATAAAAAACCTAAAATGGGCTGCAAAGAAAAACAATACTACTAAAGTTGTTCTTCATTCCTTTGCCCATTTGGCCGAAACTAAAGCAGGTCCACAGTTTACTAAAGAAATATTTGATTTGGCAGAGGCGAGAATGAAAAATGCAAACTACGATTGCACACAAACACCTTTTGGCTATTTTCTTGATATTGACGTTCATGCACCCGGGGTTTCGCAGG
Source organism: Bacteroidales bacterium (assembly GCA_029933565.1). GTDB lineage: Bacteria > Bacteroidota > Bacteroidia > Bacteroidales > F082 > BM524. The sequence continues at coordinate 9,992 of JAOZNY010000100.1, read as the reverse complement.
CAAGGATTTTTAAAGGTTTTTAGTGGAATTAATTACTAGTTGAATTACCATTAAAACCCCTAATAATGTTAAAAATTCTTATTATAATAATCCTTACTAATTTTCGTTTTGTACTTCAACAATTTATTTTACTTTTGCCGAATGTTTAGAAAAGCCTTGATGTTTTTGTTATTTGCTGGTTTATTGACAGTTACAAATAGTTGTGATAGTTATAAGAAAACTCTTAAAAGCGGAAACAATGAATTGAAATATGAAACTGCCATTGATCTATACGAACAAGGTAATTTTAATAAGGCTTTGCAGTTTTTTGATATACTTAGGGCAATTCACCGTGGAACGGAAAGAGGTGAAATATTAACCTATTATACAGCCAACTGTTATTTCCAGTTAAAAGATTATAATATAGCAAGTTACTACTATAAACAATATGCTACAGCATATCCACGAGGTGAGCATGTTCAGGAAGCAACTTTTTATAGTGCTTATTGTAATTATCTCGATTCGCCAAGATCGTCGCTTGATCAAACAAGTACTTTTATGGCATTGAAAGAACTACAGTTATACATTGATTTGTATCCGAACGATTCCAGAGTTGAAGAGGCCACAAAGTTGATGGATGACCTGAGGGATAAATTGGAAGTTAAAGATTATAATATCGCCCACTTATATTACAATATGGAAAGTTATCAGGCAGCAATTACTTCGTTTGAGAATTTGTTGGATGATTATCCCGATACAGACTATCGAGAAGACGTATTGTATTTTATTACAAAAGCTTATTTTAAGTATGCCGAAAAGAGTATTTATACAAAAAAGAAGTTGCGCTACGAAGCAACTGTAGAGGCTTACAATAATTTAAAACATCTTTACCCTGAAAGTGATTATTTGAAGGAAGTTGAAGATATTAGTAAAAATGCAAGAAAATATATAAAATAATAAACTAATGGATTACAAAAAAGTTAGAACAGAAACAACTGCAGTAACGCGAAAGAAAGATGCTTTTTACGAGCAAACTGGTAATATTTACGAAACAGTTGCAGTTTTATCGAAAAGGTCGAACCAAATTGCATCTGAATTAAAACAGGAACTAGATCAAAAAACTGCTGAGTTCGCTACTCATACTGATAATCTTGAAGAGGTTTTTGAAAACCGTGAGCAAATTGAAATTGCAAAGTTTTACGAAAGACTTCCAAAGCCAACGCTTATTGCTGTTCAAGAATTCTTAAATGAAGAAATTTATATTAGAAATCCTCATAAAACTACAGCAACAAATTTCTAGAAAATGCTCAAGGGCAAAAAAATATTATTAGGTATTACCGGTGGCATTGCTGCTTACAAAATACCTTTTCTGCTTCGGCTTCTGAAAAAGGAAGGCGCAGAAGTTCAAATTATTCTTAGTCCTTTTGCAAAAGAATTTGTAACACCGCTAACACTTTCCACTTTAAGTGAAAGACCCGTTTTAACGGAGTTTCACAACAAAGATGACGGTAGTTGGTTTAGCCATGTAAATCTTGGTTTGTGGGCCGACCTGTTTCTGGTTGCACCATTAACGGCCAATACTATGGGGAAAATGGCTGCCGGAATTGCTGATAATCTTTTGCTGACAACAATATTGTCGTCGAGATGCCCTGTGTTTTTTGCCCCTACAATGGACTTGGACATGTACCACCACCCCAGCACACAGTCAAATATCAAGAAACTTCAAAAGTTTGGATATAAATTGATTGAGCCTGTTGAAGGTGAATTGGCAAGTGGCTTAAAGGGAATGGGCAGACTTGAGGAACCTGAGGTGATTTTTGAGATTATCAAAGAACACTTTGAAAAAAAAAAAGCCCTAAAAGGTAAAAAAGTCCTGGTTACTGCAGGACCTACCCACGAACCCATCGATCCTGTTCGATTTATTGGAAACCACAGTAGTGGAAAAATGGGAATTGCAATTGCAGAGGCTCTTGTAGATGAGGGTGCTGAGGTGGATTTGGTTTTGGGACCAACAAGCGAAAACACTGAAAAGCAAGGCATTAAAATTCATAGGGTAACAACTGCTGAACAAATGTTTGAGAAAAGTATGCAAGTTTTTAAAAATGAAGATATTGCAATATTATCGGCTGCTGTTGCTGATTTCTCACCTTCAAATATTGCTGATTCAAAAATAAAAAAGGAGCAGGGTTTTCAGTCAATTGAATTAAAACCAACCAAAGATATTCTTGCATCACTTGGCAAAGTAAAATCAAAAAAGCAGATATTGGTTGGATTTGCTCTTGAAACCGACAATGAAGAAGCAAACGCCATCAAAAAACTAAATGCAAAAAACCTCGATCTGATAGTTCTAAATTCACTTAGGGATAAAGGTGCAGGATTTGGGTATTCTACAAATAAGGTTAGCATTTTAGACAATAAAGGGAATAAAACCGAGTTTGCGTTAAAAGACAAAACCGAAGTGGCTAAAGATATTATAGCCGCAATTGTGAGTGTTTTGGAACAAAAGAAATAATTATTTTTAATAGAATAATATGATAAAACGGATTTTAATAGTTTTTGTGGGTTTGTTGATAACAATAAACATGTCGGCACAGGAATTTCTTTGTTCCGTTACTATCCAATCACAAAAAGTTGAAGGTATTGATAAAACTATTTTTGTTGATATGCGAACTTCGATAATCGAATTTATGAATAACCGTAAATGGACTTCATATAATTTTAAAATTGAAGAACGTATTGAGTGCACCTTGCTTTTTACAATTGAACGCGTAGATGGGAGTGATGATTTTACGGCTGACCTGAATATTGTTTTACAACGACCTATTTATAAAACTGATTATCAGAGTCCTGTTATTAACATGATTGATAAAGATATTCATTTTAAGTATGTTCCTTATCAACCCATGGAGTTTGCCGACAATTCTTATATGAATAACCTGACCTCAATATTGGGATATTACGCCTACCTAATGCTGGCTTTGGATTTTGATACTTATTCGCTTTACGGAGGTGATGTGTTTTATGATAAAGCAAAGGATGTAGTGAATTCGGCACAAAGTGCAAATGAGGAAGGCTGGCAAGCCTTTGAGGGGCCTAAAAACAGAGCTCAGTTTGTTGAAGGACTTACAAATGCTTCGTATAAACCACTCAGGATGTTCCTTTACGAATATCACTTGCGTGGTCTTGATGGTATGTCTGAAGATGTGGAAGGAAGCCGGACTTCGATAGGCAAATCGCTAAGGCATTTTAAAACAATAAACGACAAACGCCCAGGACTTTATCCAATGCAGATTTTTGTTGAAACAAAACGCGACGAAATCATCAACATCTTTAAAGAAGCAATGCCTGCCGAAAAGAATGCAATGATAGAAATTATGAAAGATGTTGATCCGGCCAACTCAAACTTATACGAAGCAGTGAATAGGGGCAGATAATTATTCAAACCTCTCTACTTTATTTTATCTAACAATAAGTTTCTCTGTCTTTTTGTTTTCATTAATATTCAGAACGCACAAATAAACTCCTTTGGGGAAACCCCATAAGTTGATTGTAAGATTGTGCTGCCCTTTAGTTTGGACAGTTTTATCAGTTTTTTTCACTAATTTTCCATAAGTGTCAAATACTTTTAGTGAGATAATTGATTTCTCAGAAATAGAATATTGAAGTGTGCTGACTGCAGTAGTTGGGTTAGGGCTTAGTTTTATTTCAAAGTCAATTGTCGATTTTTCATCAATTGCTACCAATCCATCCCATCCTGCAATTCGGGCAAACATCCACCATGCGGCATATGCTTTACGGTTTCCGTTTAAAGGCTGTGTGTGAGCCGCATAACAATCATACCAGTCTATTCCCTCTGTATGACTTTGCTGCCATGAGGTTGCCCAGTTGCCCAGTTCATTATGATTTGAGTCGTAAAAAGTGCAGTCGTCATTAACAAATTCAAAGTAGTTATTGTCGGGATCATACATTTCAATGTCTACAAAGTCAAAAAGTATTTTGTCGTTTTCATTACAATAATCTCGAATATGCTGATTGTTGGCCTTCACAGTTTCATCGGCCCAAATGGCAGCATGGCCAGTCATGTAAACAAACTTGATATCAGGGTAATCAATTTCAAGTTCATTCATAGTATCGAGGTAGGTTTGAATACCATCGTAAGTATTGTCGGAGCAGCCTCCACACCACGACCACATTATTACATTTACATTATCGCTTTCGGGGTCGTTATCCAAATAGTCACGGGTTGATATTGCCCATTGAATACTTCCGTTGTGTCCAAGGTCGCCTGGGCGGAAATAGTCGTGTAAATCGAGGCAGGGGTTATCTTTTTGCATATTCTCAGGATAATAATCCCAGCAATAAATATCACCCTTATACCCAATAAGATTGGTACTTTGGTTTGCCAGACCATTCATGCCCTCTGTTATCTGACTACCATGAGAAGTATGCCCATAGGCAATATGCAAACTATCGCGAGCCTGTAATATGGCCGACTCTGGAATTGGCTCCAGAAAAGCGCAATTATGGTCGATGATTATTGGTTGTGCCCGTAAGAGATTTGAAATTAAACCCAGAAGAAGAAAAAATAGTAAAGTGGTAATTGTGGTCTTTTTCATTTGCTTGTTCTTTAATTAATATGGTTGTTTCAAAAATAATAAAAATTCTGTTTCCGCAGGGCAAACGCATACTTTTACTTGTGTGATTTTTTTGCCACGAATGCACGAATTTATTCTCTTTGTTAATCGAATATTGAAAAAATAGCACGAATTTTTGAAAACCCTTTGGGTTTTCTTATTAGTGAAATCATAATATTGTGTTTTAAAATTTATAATTGTGCATTCGTGGCTTTTTTTTATAAGTATGAATTTGCCCTGTCCGTTTCCGTAATAAGTAATAATATTAAGTCTCAATATTATTTATTTACTATTTTTACAAAGAAGTTGCTAAAAGTTGAATATCTCGTAGTGAAAATTGAAAAATTGATTTCCAATAACTCCCATCTTGAGAGGGGAATAAGGGGTGTGTCATTAATAATTTAATCATTTTTACAATTTTCTTTAACTTTTAACAACTTTAAAGATTAAAAACCTAATTAATCATAGCTTAGTAATAAGTTGTTGGGGTTTTTTGTTTTAAAATACAGAAGTAAACGTTTGCAAATGTTTATAAACGCTTACAAATAATTATACATGGATAAGTACGACACTATCAGTAACTTAAATGGTTTTATTAGTGAAACTGAAAAGGTGTTGTTATTTACTAGTTAGCTGTTATTAAACAAAGAATACAAGATATGAGAAAACAAATAATAATAAATTCTATATTAATAGTTTTAACATTTATAATAGCCTTTTATGGGAAGAGAATATTGAATTCGTGTATTTCGTTAACTTTTCCGTCTGTTTTTTTGAAAGTGTCTTATTCATACCTTTGGTGGATTTTACCATCGTTATTTGTTCTTGGAATTTTATATGGATTTAAAAATATCCCCGAAAATTTAGGTCTAAACAAAGGACTGATAACAGGATTTTTATTTTCAATAATAACAGTGTTACCTATGATTGTAAGTTCAGCAATAATTGGAAAGATTGGTGATAATCTTGATTTTGGAAATTTGCTTCATACTACTTTTATTGCAGGATTCTTTGAAGAATATTTTTTCAGAGGTTTTTTATTTGGGATTCTATTTCGAAAATTAAAGTGGGGTTTTATTCCCGCATCAATACTTGGAGGAGTAATATTCGGATTAGGGCATATTTATCAAGGTTCAACACTTATTGAAACGACAGGGATATTTGCAATAACAACAATCGGTGCAATTTGGTTTTCGTGGCTATATATTGAATGGGAAAAGAATTTATGGATTCCGATATTTTTACACACATTAATGAATTTATCCTGGATTTTATTTGAAGTAAGCAACAATGCATTAGGAGGTGTTTATACTAATCTATTTAGAGCAATAACTATTACTTTAACAATAATAATAACAATTCGCTATCATAAAAAAAGAGGATTGAATATAAATAGAAAGAATTTAATCATAAATAACAACAGCTAACAATGTATATAGTTTATGGCGGGTTAAGTGTTAAATATGAGTATTTTAGCAATAAATACAAATCGGTGTAAGTTGAAAGATTGGTGTTTCAAAACCGCCACAAAACCATATACAAACCGTTGTACACAAGCTAATAAACGACTATCGTAATGACTTCTGGACATAACTATTGGTCATTACGATAATTCGACTTATCTTTGCAGAAAAAAGAAATGTATCAAAGAATAATTGAAAATATTATAATAGATAAAATTGGAAATGGCAAAGCAATTATAATTGTTGGGGCAAGACAAGTAGGAAAAACTACAATAATAAAAAAAATACTCGAAGGCCAAGAATATTTGTTTCTTGATGCAGACGACCCATCAATTAGGCAATTACTTTTAAATCCGAACACAGAAGAAATCCGAACAATTTTAGGGGAAAACAGAATTGTTTTTGTAGATGAAGCACAGCGAATAGATGGTATAGGATTAACACTTAAAATTATTACTGACCAATTTAAAAATGTTCAACTATTTGTTTCCGGTTCATCATCTTTTGATTTAGGGAATAAATTAAATGAACCACTAACAGGTAGGAAATGGGAATATGAATTGTTTCCAATATCGTGGGAAGAATTTGAAAAAAAAGAAGGTTTTGTAAAATCTGAACAGCAAATAGAAAATAGATTATTATTTGGATTTTATCCTGAAGTATTAAATAATAAAGGTAAAGAGAGAACAATATTAAAAAATCTGGTAAGTAGTTATTTGTATCGTGATATTCTCTCATTTTCAGAAATCAGGAAACCCGAAATATTAGATAACCTTTTATTAGCACTTGCATTACAAGTGGGAAGTGAAGTCAATTATAATGAACTTGCAGGGACAATAGGAGTAAATAAAATCACTATTCAGAAATATATTGACATTCTTGAGAAAGGATATATTATTTTTAGGTTGAACAGTTTTAGCAGAAATTTAAGAAATGAGATAAAAAGAAACAGAAAAATTTATTTCTACGATAATGGAATAAGAAATATGATTATTGGAAATTTTAATTCTCTTAAATTAAGGACAGATGTTGGAGCTCTTTGGGAAAACTTCCTCATATCAGAAAGAAGAAAACAAAATATTTATAAAGATACATTTGCTAGAATGTATTTTTGGAGAACCAAACAACAACAAGAAATTGATTTTGTGGAAGAAAAAGACGGAAAAATCTATGGATTTGAATTTAAATGGAAAACAAAATCAAAAATAAGATTACCAGAAACATTTATAAAAACTTATAACGCAGAAGCAAAGATAATTGACAGAAGTAATTTTAGAGAATTTTTAATAATATAAAAAGCCAGTGCACAATAAATATAGGTCATGCCGCAGTTAGTGTTTCATAATTAACGATTTAGTGAATTTGAATGATACTGATAACAAAGAAAATTATTTTATAAAATACGGCACGCACCATATTCAAACCGTTACATTAATTGAAAAAGCAATCCCAAAGAAATTAAATGAAATCAAGAGAATATCATATAAAAATCCATTCAATAAGTAGATTTTTCATTGCATGCTTAGCAATATTGATTTCAAGTTTAATTTTAATAAATGAATACACTCCTCGAATAGAAAATGAAATTATCTCAATTCTACAGTTTCTTGCAGTTTTTGTAAGCTCATTTTATTTAGCACATTTAATAGGAATGGCACAAGCAAAAGTAACGTTCACCCAACAAGGTTTTATACATACTTGGAAAAGAAGATTTTTATTCAGTTGGGAAAAGGACATAAAAATACCCTGGGAAATAGTTGATAATTATTTGTTTCACGAAGACAGAACTCTTGACAGTTTTTATATTAACCTAACAACTAAAAAAAGGTATAAAATAAACCAACTGAATGTATTTCCCATAAATGACGACTTTAAGAAACTGATAAAAGATTTTCCCAGACTCTCAAATAAATATAAAATAGGAACGGGCTCAAATATTGAAACGAAAACAATAAATGAAGGAAAGAGCATTTATGCACATAAAGGATTTAAATGGATATTTTACATTTTAACACTTGGATTCATAATATTATTATTGACTAAGATATTAAATCCAGAGTTAGAAACAACTTGGAGTTCATTAGGAGTAATTGGAACTGGATTGCTGTTTTATGGAGTAATGATTAAAGAAAAAAGACGCGTATGAAAAATATCAAAAAATATATATTCTTGATTATCAGTTTTATTATTATCTCCAATTTTGGTTTCGGTCAAAACAATGAAATAAAGATAAAATTCATTGGAAATTGTGGACTTTATATGACCGATGGGGATTTAAATCTTTACCTTGATTTCCCTTATAAATCAGGGGCTCATAATTATATGGAATATGATTCGTCAGAATTGGATAGCATAAGTAACAACTCAGTATTTATCTTTACTCATCGACATTCAGATCATTACTCAAAAAAGATTCTCAGAAAAATAAAAAAAGAACATGAAGGTAAAGTATTTGGAAATTGGAATACAACTGAACTGAATGAACTTAACAATTCAGTTAATGACTTTACAGTGAAAGCAATTAAAACTTCACATAAATTCACTTTCAAGCATTTTTCATATTTGATTACTTGGCACAACAAAAAGATATATATTTCTGGCGACACGGGAAGTCTAGAAGAACTAAGTAAATTAAAAGGCATTGATTTGGCATTTATGAACCCTTGGTTGTTTATGAATGCAGAGAAAGAAAAAGTCACTATCGATGCTAAGATGTTTGGTATTTACCATCTTTATCCTGATCAGAAAATTGGAGAAGGGTTTCCAGATAATGTTCATTTTTTAACTGAACAAAACGAAATAATATTAATCCCCTATAATAATTAAAAAATACAGTTGCTTTACAAAGATGTACGTAAACAATAAGCAAGATATAAGTAATATCAAGGTTTGTAGCCTGCTTTTACTTTCTTAGGAGTTGAAATATTTACGCTCCGAATACACCTGAAAAACAGACACATAACGTCAGACGTAGATAAAAAGGTCAACACATTTTCATTGTACGGATTATTTATATATATTTGCACGTATAAATGTAAAATAATGGATACAAAATTAACTTTGAAACTAGACAAGTTTGTAATTGAGCAAGCAAAAGAATATGCTTCTTCACAAAAAAGGAGTTTATCTAGAATTATTGAATCTTATTTGAAATCACTAATTAATAGAAATGAAAATGAGAATGAATCTGATATAGAGATTTCTCCTTTTGTAAAAAGCATGTCGACTGGTGTTAAAATTCCTACAGACATTGACTACAAGTCTGAGTTCTTAAATCATTTGATTGAAAAACACAAATAGACATGAAATTATTTTTGGACACTAATGTAATGCTTGACTTTCTTGGTGAACGAGAACCATTTTATATTTCCGCAGCAAAGATTGCAACACTTGCAGATAAAAGAAAGTTAAAAATTATTGTTTCTGCTTTATCATTTACAACTGTAAGTTATTTCCTCACGAAATATGAAGGACTAATAAGAACTAAAGACAAATTGAGGAAGTTCAGAATTATTTCAGGAATCTGTGAACTTGACGAATTAATAATTGAAAAGGGACTGAATTCAGACTTTCCTGACTTTGAAGATTCATTACAATACTTTAGTGCGCTAAGAGCAGAATGCGACATTATTATTACAAGAAATGGTAAAGATTTCAAGAAATCTCAGATACCTGTAATGACACCAGATGAATTTTTAAATAGCATGAAATCATAAACACCTACGGTCAACAGAAAATAGTGTGTTTGGCTAATAGTGCTAAAATTGAAGATGATAGCAATAAATATAATTAGCCGTAGCATGAAAATGATGCGTTTTGAAATGCCAAACGTTGCATATTCAAATCGTTAGCCAATACCAAAAAAATCCAAACAGAAAAAAGATTTGCAGAAAGGTAAATTATTATTTACTTTTGC
>JAOZNY010000326.1 GCA_029933565.1 Bacteroidales bacterium | reverse complement strand
CTCAGAACTATCTTCCTTATGTTTATGAGAATTTCCAGTTACCACTAAATTTCAAAGCTGGTGCAAATACAACTCACCACTTAAATTTTGAAGGTATTGAGAGTTTTTATGTGAATAGTGAGATTTATCTGGAAGACTTATTCCTAGACAAAGTAATTGATTTACGCGAACAGCAACTTTATACTTTTAGTGCTGCCGTTACCGATGAAACTAACCGTTTTATTTTGCATTTTTATGGAGTAACCAGCACCGATGAAAATATTGAAAATGAAGTTCATGTTTATTCTGATCAGAAAACAGTTTATATCAGATCTTCACAACTACCTAAAGATGTTTATAATGTTGAAGTATTTAATGCCATGGGACAGTTAGTGTTCTCAGATAAATTAGAGCCATCAACTTTAAACACTATCGTTCTTAACCAAAATACGGGAGTTTATATTGTTCGTGTTAATGGAAACGATCAAACTACTGTTAGTAAAGTTATGATTAAGTAGCAAAATCAAAATCATTAAATTAAAAACAATGAAGACAATTAAATTCATATTTTCAGTATTGGTATTTTTCATTCTTTCAACAGGAGTTATGGCACAAGTTGGGCCCCCAGATCCACCGGGAGAACATGGAAGTGGTGATGATGAAGCTCCGGGAGGAGGAGCACCCATTGGAAGTGGAGTGTTTATTTTGCTTGGATTAAGTTCAGTTTATGGAAGCAAAAAAGTATATAATTTATTGAAGGAAGAGGATAAAGATTAAAGATATGTACATGAAAAAGATAAAAATATTAATAGCAAGTATATTTATGGTTTTGCTTTCAACAGGGCTTATGGCTCAGCCGAATCCGCCGGGAGATCATGGTAGTGGCGATGATGAAGCACCCGGAGGGGGAGCAGCAATTGGAGGTGGACTATTTGTACTGCTTGGTCTTGGTGTTGCCTACGGGGGTAGAAAACTGTATCAGTTGAGAAGCCTCGATAACAACGAATGATTCTTATAAATTGGTAAAACCTGATTAATTTATCGGGTAAGCCATTTTAATAAATAAAAAAAACCGCAGATTAATTTGCGGTTTTTTTTGTGCCTTTAAAAAAGGACAATAATTTTTTAAAGATTATTTCAACTCAAAAGTGGCATGTCTAATAGTACTGTTATTTATATAACATATAAATAACTTAATGTGCATTTAATAAACATTAAAAAACTAATTTTGATAATTACCTGAGAGTTGGATTGTAGTTTAATTAGCAGTCCTTATTCGGGGTACTTTTTTTGTAACTAGTCAGTCTATTCTACACTTGATGTTGTAATACTGATTAGTTTTTTTTATGTCTTCAATTATCATTATAAACGAAAAATATTTTGCATGAAAAAGTCCTTTCCTTTTCTTCTTATTCCGGTAGCAATGGCCATTTTTTATGGCCTTTATTTTAATTCTGACAGTACATCATCAGAAAGAGATCGCTACGAACAATTTATACTTCAAAAAGCATCTGCTTTTTCGAAAGATCTCGAGCGTCAAACTGATGATTTGAAGGCGCCCGATGAACCCGATATGGCAGCATTTCAGGAATACATTAAAACCCTCGATCCAGCATTGGGTTATGTTCCAAAAAAACGACTTTTAACAGCCTATAAATATACAACCGCCATTGAGCGAGAACAAAAATCATCCCGTGATTATATCGCACCTTTGGACTGGACAGGGACATCAGCCAATATGGGTGGGCGTACTCGAATGATGATGTATGATCCCAATGATATTGAGTATGAAAAAGTATGGACCGGCGGTGTTACTGGTGGATTATGGTATACCAACAACATTACCGATACCGATTCGCAATGGCAGGTAGTTGACGATTTTTGGAGCAATTTGGCCATTAGTTCTATGGCCTATGATCCAAACAACACCCAAATTTTTTATGTTGGAACCGGCGAAGCAGAAACGGCCACGGTCACTTATCGTGAGTCGTCAGGATTGGGTGCCGGTATTTTTAAAACCACTGACGCTGGAACCACATGGAGTTTGCTGGCTTCCACAGAAGATTTTCAATACATCACTGATATTGCCGTACGCAACGAAAGTGGCACAAGTGTTATTTATGCTTGTGTGGCATCGGGAACTTACGAAGGTGCTGATCATGAAAGTTCGCCAAGCGATGGTGTTTATCGTTCAATAGATGGTGGCTTAACATGGACACAGGTACTACCAATCATCAGTGGCGAGACAGTTCCATACACACCGTCAGATATAGAAATTGCTGCCGATGGGAGGATTTTTATAGGAACTATGGAAAATATTGATGAAAAAGGTGGTGCAACAATTTTGTATTCTGATACAGGACTATTAGGCAGTTGGACCGTTTATGATTATTACAATGGTGTAATTAGTTCTGATCTAGACTGGAACGTTCCTCAAAGGACAATTGTTGCTGTGGCTCCTTCGGATCCCGATCGCGTTTATGCCCAATTTGCAGGAGGAAGTTTTGGAGGTTTTTCATATTCCCGCGGGAGGTATATGGCAAAGTCAGAAGATGGAGGAGCAACATGGTCATCTATTAATAAACCTTCCGATACCTGGTCAACATTGGCCTGGCATGCATTTGCTTTGCAGGTGAACCCAAGTAATCCTGATACCTTGTATACCGGTGGACTTGATCTTTGGTGGTCGGGTAATGCTGGTACTACATGGGCAAAAGTGTCTGATTGG
>JAOZNY010000325.1 GCA_029933565.1 Bacteroidales bacterium | reverse complement strand
TACGATACTCAGCAGTGCTGAAGTTTTCCCATTTGCCATTTCTTTTAACCGATAATGCTACATCGGTGGGATGGTTTTCTTCCAGGAATGTCAAACAGTCAAAAGTTCTTCTAATTTCAGTCATGATAATCGGATTTGTTATTTTCAAACAAATGTAATACAATTATTGTAAACAGTATTTTTGCAGTAAAATTCCAAATACAGGATTTATGATAATGATTGATGATATTTTGGTTTCAGATGAGTTAAAAGAAGTTTATTTTGCTTGTAATCTGTCAGCCTGTAAAGGTGATTGTTGCGTTTTAGGAGATGCTGGTGCTCCACTCGAGGAGAAGGAGATTTCAATTCTGGAAGACTATATCGATGAAATAAAACCCTATATGAGTTCGAAAGGCAGAGAGGCTGTTGAACTTATGGGTGTATTCGATTACGATACCGATGCAGAATATGTTACCCGCTTAGTTGATGACGAAGAGTGTGCTTTTGTTTATGAAGAAAATGGGATAAGCCTTTGTGCAATTGAAAAAGCATGGCTTGATGGAAAGATTAAATTTCAGAAGCCTGTTTCCTGTCATCTTTATCCAATTAGATTAAGTAAGGTTGGCGATTATACAGCAATAAATTATAATAAATGGAGTATTTGTAAACCTGCTCTAAAAAACGGAAGAAAGTTTGATGAACCTCTTTACAAATATCTAAAAACACCTTTAGTAAGAAAATTTGGTGCAGAGTGGTACGAAAAACTTTGTATTGCAATGGAACAGAAATTCTAAAAATATCTTAGGGGAAAGTCACAGACTTTCATTTATTTAAAGGCTGAAGATGCAATCTTCAGCCAGTTTCAAGATACTTAATTTAAACTTCTTTTTAAGGCTTAAATACCCGCAACTACCATGGCAGCAGCCATTCCTTCAAGTTCTTTATCAATATGAAACATCCCTGCTTTGTCGGCACCAACAAGTTTAATCTTGTCGAGAATGGTACTGAAAAGACTCTCCTCTTCAACTTGTTCTGTGATATACCACTGAAGAAAATTTGCAGTTGTATATTCTCTTTCGTTCATTGTAACTTCGTAAAGTGAATTAATCGACTCAGTAATAAATATTTCGTGATTCAGGATTTTATCAAAGACATCCAGAAGCGATTCATATTTCTGTTCGGGTTGATCAATTGGCAGCAACTCTGCTTGTCCTCCCCTATCGGCAACATAATGCACAAGTTTCAACATATGAATTCTCTCCTCTTCGGCATGTTTGTACAAAAAGTTTGCGGCCCCAGGATATCCATTCGACTCGCACCAAATAGCCATTGCCAGATACAATCGTGATGAAAACTCTTCCTTATTAATCTGTTGATTTATTGCAAATTCTACGTTCTTGTTCATGATTATTAATTTTTGATTTCAATTTGTCAAATATAGTGAAATTGACGATTTGGGTTTGCTGAATAGGTGTGATGCTCATTTACTTCAACTCACTCCTTCTTCCCAACGGAAGCGTATCGGCTTTAATAATATTCCAAAAGTTTTGTGAGCCCGGGCCTTTGTCTTTATTTGTAAGAACAATTAATGTTTTCTGATATTTCATATCGCGGATATAAAATGTCCGAAACCCTTTCCACCAGCCAAAATGATAAACAGTACTATCCATACCCTTTTTAATCCTCCAGCCAAAACCATAGTTATCCTTTCGTTTCCAGTATTTTGGACTACCCGGCTGAAACGCTTCTTCAATAATTTCTTTGGGTAGAAGTGTAAAATTATCGAGAGCCTTATCATATTTGTATAAATCTTCCACAGAGGTATAAATATTTTTATCCCCCATAACTCCATTTAAGTAGTAATCTTCCATTTCGCGCCAACGCCATCCCCTTTTGTAATAACCGGGCACACCTCCTTCAATATAAAGTTTAACAACAGTATCGCCTCTCATATTATATACAAACGAAGAGTCCATTCCCAGTGGATTAAAAATCCTTTGCTCAACAAAATCCTCAAAGTTAAGTCCCGAAATTTCCTCAACTATATTTGCCAACAAAGCATAATTTGTATTACAATAATGAAAACCATTATCCGGAGTAAAATATTTATCGGGAGGAGAATCAACAAATAGTTGAAGCATTTGATCGTTGTTGATTGGTATTTTCTTATTGGTCCATTTGGCATGAGCAAGACTCATATACCGCGGTAAACCAGACCTATGAGTCATTAAAAGTCTGGGGGTAACACCATCGTAAGGAAACTCAGGAAGATAAAGCCTTATATCGTCATCGTAATTCAGTTGGCCATCATTTTTTAAAATCATTACGGCCATTGCCGAAAACATTTTGGAAACGGAGGCTAGTTGAAAAGCATCTTTAGTGGAAAGACTATCTCTTTTTCTTCTTACATTTTTAAAACCATAGGCTTTTTTAAATATAAGCCGGCCCTTTTCGGCATAGAGAACAGTGCCATTAAAGCCAGTTAGTTTTTGTAGCCTGATGAATTTTTTATCAAGTTCGGCAGCCTTTTTGGCAATTAACAAACTG
Source organism: Bacteroidales bacterium (assembly GCA_029933565.1). Classification (GTDB taxonomy): domain Bacteria; phylum Bacteroidota; class Bacteroidia; order Bacteroidales; family F082; genus BM524. Next base: position 182 of record JAOZNY010000325.1, on the reverse strand, counting down.
TCGGAATCAGAAATAAAACTTATATTAATGTCAGGCAAATTCCAGACTTCTTCCTCCTCTTTTTCCTCATCGGTACACGAACTTAAAAGCAATGCCGCAAAAAGGATAAAAACTAAAGTGTGAAACAAATATTTATAACTAACTTTTTTCATAAAAGCCCGCAAATGTATGCATTATTGATG
>JAOZNY010000099.1:7147-10535 GCA_029933565.1 Bacteroidales bacterium | reverse complement strand
GGATTATTCTGCTAGTTCCAGTTGTTTGAGATTGCAAAACGATAGTTCGCCATTTTGTCCATCCCAAAGATGCATTCCATTTCCTTCACAATATTCATAGGATTTGCAAGAGGCACAAACACCTTTTTTTGTCCAGGTACGATCACGGAAAACCTGATATTTATTCTGCCAAACATCAGCAAAATTATCTTTGTAAATATTACCCTGAATAAAATTACTGCGTAAATTGGGACAAGCAGAAATTGAACCATCCACCAATACTGAACCAATATTTATTCCAGCGTGGCAAAAGAAAAAGTTGTCGCGAACCTCTTTTTCGTAATTCCCCAAAAAGCCTTCGCAGGCATGTTCTGCTTTTATTTTATTTTCCTTACGGGTTTGTTTAATAAATTCAAGGAGTTGTTTGTATTTATTTGCCGGCAGTTGCATAAGGTCGTTTGTTGCTGCCCTGCCAATTGGTGTAATTGGAAACAGTCGCCAGTTTTTAATTCCAATGTCAATAAGCATTGCCTTTAGTTGCGGAAGTTCGTCAATATTTTTCCGGTTTACACAACTTACAACATCATATTTCAAACCCTGCGTTTGTGGCAATAGTTTAATGGCTTCAACTGCACGATTGAAACTATTCTTATTATTGCGCAGCCAGTTGTGCGAATCTTCAAGGCCATCCAAACTAATTGTAACTGCCCTTAAACCAGAATCCAACAAACTGTTTAAGCGTGCTTTGCTTAGCAGCATCCCATTTGTAACTATGCCCCACGGAAAGCCCCTTTTGTAAAGTTCCTTGCCCAGTTCTTCAATGTCATTTCGTAACAGCACCTCGCCCCCTGTCAAAACAATCATGGTTTTATTAGGCTCAACAATGGGTATTATTTGGTCTATAGCTTTAAGAAAATCGGCAATGGGCATATCTTTTACCCTTGCATCTTTTTTACAGTCGCTACCACAATGCAGGCAGTTGAGATTGCAACGCAAAGTGCATTCCCAAAAAATATAGTTTAACTGATGAAGTTTGCTTTGATTATTTTTGTAGTGTTTAAACAGTTTTAAGGCAATTCGTTTTTTTAGTGGGATTTTCGCTACTGTCATTTCTTTGGATACAGTTGAATATTGAATTCCTTTGAAGTTTCTCCTGCGTACCAGTCTCCATCGCCACCTATAAAATGTGGATCCTTAAACTCAACAATGGTGTCGAGGCTTTGGTATTCTCCATTGTCAGTACTATCAGCATCTATAAATTCAATGTTAAAGGTTTCTCCGTCAGGAAACTCACCTGTCTCAATTTGATAGTTTCCCTGGGAATCAGTTTTGGTACTGTCCCTTCGCAATTTAATCTTGATGTTTTCAATTTCCTGACCAGAGGAGGAAGAGGTGACTTTGCCATTTACAATATACTTTGCCGTGGGTGTGCCATACATTGCCTGTGGCCCAATGCTGTCGCATGATGGCGCGAAACCAAGCATTGCCATTATAGCAACAATTATTGCGCTATATGATTTTAATAATTTAGTTCTTGCTTTTTTCATTGTTAAATTGAGTATAACAGTTCATTGACAAAATTAGCAAAAAGTGAACCATAATTACCCTTACTAAGTCATTTTCTTTTTCCCTAACTTCGCAGCATGATTTATCCGCATAATTTTGAGCAAAAGGTAGGCTTCGACCAAATAAGGGAGTTAATTGCAAATACCTGCAATAATACCATAGGTAAAGCCTTTGTGGAAAAGATCAGATTTTCTTCAAAAAAGGATGTCATTGAGAAATTGTTGTCGCAGACTAATGAGTTTATGCAGATATTATCGCTTGGCAACCCACTTCCTTCAAATGACTATTTTGATCTGCGACAGGAAATAGCAAGGCTTAAAACACCAGGCACATTTATTGAGCAAGAAGCTCTTTTTGAGTTAAAAGCATCACTTAATGGGATTAATGAAATTATTTTGTTTTTTACCAAAACTGAAGATGAACTTTATCCGGAATTAAAAAAAATAATAGAAACAGTTTTTGTTCCCAATGATTTACTTTCATATGCCGAAAAAATTATTGACGATAAAGGAGAAATACGTGACAATGCATCGGAGAATTTACAGGAAATAAGAAATAAATTAAATACCAAAAATCGTCAGGTTCTAAGAGAAACTAAGAAGGCTTTTGAGAAGGCTAAAAAAGAGGGATACGTACCTGATAACTCTGAAATCACAATCAGAAACGGACGCTCGGTAATTCCGCTACGAGTCTCTGATAAAAGAGCAATTGGAGGTTTTATTCACGACGAGTCGGCAACTGGCCAAACAGTATTTGTGGAGCCACCGGGTTCATTTGAACTAAGCAATCAGATACGTGAACTGGAGAATGAGGAAAGGCGCGAAATAATAAAAATACTAACTGATTTTACTGACAGGTTAAGACCTTATATCCAAGATATTATAGGTGGTTACCGGTTTCTAGGGATTATTGATTTTATTAAAGCAAAAGCTGCCTTCTCATTAAAAATCAATGCTTCTATTCCTGTTTTGAGTAGTGACAAAAGTTTTAGTTTTAAAACTGCTATTCATCCCTTGCTCTGGATTTCTCATTCAAAGCAGGACAAAGAAGTTATTCCTCTTGACTTAAAACTTGACGAAGAAGATAGAATACTACTTATTTCTGGTCCAAATGCCGGAGGAAAATCAGTTTGTCTGAAAACAACTGGCATACTTCAATACATGCTTCAATGTGGTTTACCAATCACTGCTTCGCCAAATAGCGAAATGAGGATATTTCAAAATCTTTTTATCGACATTGGCGATGAGCAATCGCTGGAAAATGATTTGAGTACCTACAGTTCACATTTGATGAACATGAAATATTTTCTTCGCAATGCAAATAACGAGACATTATTTTTGATTGATGAGTTTGGAACCGGTACTGAGCCACAACTTGGTGGTTCCATTGCCGAGGCAACACTTGAGCAACTAAACGATAAAAAGGCTTTTGGGCTAATTACAACCCACTACACTAACCTTAAACTGGCAGCCGACAAAACCGATGGATTGATAAATGGCGCAATGCTTTTCGATTCCAAGGAAATGCAACCGCTTTACCTACTGCAAATTGGCAAACCTGGAAGTTCGTTTGCATTTGAGATTGCAAAAAAAATTGGCTTCCCTAACTATGTTTTAAATAAAGCCAAAAAGAAAAGTGGTGGCAAACATGTGCGTTTCGATCAGCAACTTCAGCAACTGGAAACTGATAAAATCCATTTGCAAAAACAGCAACAAAAAGTAGAATCTGTTGACGATGAACTTTCCAGGACTGTTGAAAAATATACAAACCTTCTAAGTGAACTGGAAAAATCGAAAAAGCAAATAATTGCTGAAGCTAAGAAAGATGCTTTGGAAATTATTGA
>JAOZNY010000099.1:0-7047 GCA_029933565.1 Bacteroidales bacterium | reverse complement strand
GATACTGATATTGTTGGCGAGTTAATTTCTATTTCAGGAAATGATGCTATTGTAAATGTAAACAGCATTAAACTGAAAACCAGTTTTAGCAAACTTGAAGTAACAAATAAACCCAAATCAACGAAGACTTACAACAGAAGTGCATTTTCAGGAATTGCAAATGAGATAAATAAAAAGGCTGCGAACTTTAAACTCGAACTCGACCTACGTGGAAAACGTGTTGACGAGGCACTTTCTGACCTGCAAAAATACATTGATGAGGCAATGCTGATAAGCATTAAGGAAGTAAGTATTTTACACGGTAAAGGCAATGGCATCCTTCGTCCAATTATCCGCGAATACCTCCAGTCTGTCGATGAAATTAAACACTATGGCGATGCATCGCTGGAAACTGGCGGTGCTGGAATTACGAGAGTATTTTTTGAGTAAAGTTCGATTGCTCGATTGTTTGATTGTTCTATTGTTTAATTGCTTCCCCAGGCACTTGGAATCTGTTGATATTTGAATATTTCTAAAATAAAATCCTCTGTTTGCAATGCTCATCGTGCATTTATTTTGTTTTTTGCATACTGCACTGTGCATTTATTTAGTTAAAGATAATATTGAGTTTGGAAATAGCAATACTGTGCCTTTATGGCATTTTGGAATGCTCTATTAAATCTCTAGGATTTCTTGAGTTCACTAATAAATCCCTCAATGTCTTCTTTAGTGGTATCCCATGAGCACATTAGTCGTACTTCCTTCATTCCGGGCTTTCCTATTGGTGATTCATTCCAAACATGGAAAAAATAACGCTTTTGAATTTTTGGGATTAGTTCGGCTGGCATAAAAACAAATACACCATTTGCTGCAACTTCCTGTGAAACTTCTAGTTGCGGAATTGTTTCAATCCCCCTTTTAAGAAGTTGTGCCATTGCATTGGCCTGAAGGGCATTCTTTTTCCACAAATCATCGGTTAAATATCTCTCAAACTGAGTAGTAATAAATCTCATTTTAGAATGGAGTTGCATCCCTTGTTTGCGCCTATACTCAAAATCAACAGCAAGTTCTTTATTCATAAAAATTACTGCTTCACCAAACATCAAACCATTTTTTGTTCCTCCAAACGAAACTACATCCACACCTGTTTCAGTTACCATTGTCTTAAAATCAGTATTTAAGGCCACTACTGCATTTGCAATTCTGGCACCGTCAAGATGAAGAAACATGTTGTTTGCATGGGCAAAATCCGCCAATGCTTTAATTTCTTCTGGTGTATAAATAGTTCCCATTTCGGTTACCTGAGAAATGGAAATTATTTTTGGTTGAGCATGATGCTGAAAACCTATACTCTGCATAAATGGTTCTATCTGCTCAGGTTTTATTTTACCATCTTCCGTTTCAATTTCCAACACTTTTGTCCCTATAAATTTCTCGGGGGCAGCACATTCATCTTCGTTGAGGTGGGCAGTTTTGGCAGCAACAATTGCGTGGTAGGAATTCATTAAATGCGAAACCCCAAGCACGTTGGCGGCTGTTCCGTTATAAACGAAAAATACGGCAATGTTTTCCCCAAAATTTTCTTTAAACTTTTTTATTGCACGATTTGTGTAAATATCATCGAGTTCGCCGTAAGCCTCATTATGACCTGCATTAGCATTATTTAAGGCCTGCATAATTTCAGGGCATGCCCCCGACCAGTTATCGCTGGCAAATGATTTTTTATTTTCCATTAAATGTTTTGCTTTATATTTAACTCCTCCTCAATTCTTATTTAGTCTGGAATAAGTTTGCAAATTACTCTTAACCTTAACCTCTATCTCAACCTCAATCCTTATTCTTAACCATCTCCTTAGTCGAAAGCAACCCACAGGCAGCATCAATATCCTGTCCGCGCGATGCCCTGATAGTGGTTGTTATACCTTTTGACATTAATTCTTGTTGAAATTCAAGAATTCGTTTTTCATTAGTACCAGGATAATCGGCACCGGGAATATTATGCCAGCGTATCAAATTTATCCTGCAACGTAAACCATTCAACAATCTCACAATTTCCTTAACATGCCTTGGAGTATCGTTCATTCCACTAAAAACAATGTACTCAAAAGAAATTCTGCGTTGCCTTCCAAAATCATGCTTCCGCAATTCGTCGATTATTTCCTTAACATGATATTTATTATTAACAGGCATAATTGCCGAACGCTCATCGTCAAAAGGATTATGCAGGCTTATGGCCAGATGGCAATCTGAATTCTCAATAAAATGCTTCATTGCGGGAACAACTCCAATACTTGAAACATTTATCCGTTTAGGGCTCCATGCGTATCCCCAGTCAGAAGTGAAAACTTCCAGACTGTTCATTAGGTTCTCCAAATTGTCCAGTGGCTCGCCCATGCCCATATAAACCAAATTGCTTACAGAAGAAAACTCGGGAATACTCCTTAATTGATTTAAAATCTGATTAGTGCTAAGGTTTGCCTGAAAGCCCTGTTTCCCGGTTGCACAAAACTTACAGCCCATTTTACATCCCACTTGGGTGGAAACGCATAAGGTGGAACGCAAAGTTTCGGGGATTAAGGCTGCTTCAATAAACTGAAGTTCTCCAACCTTAAAAAGATATTTTTTTGTGCCGTCAACCGATGTAGAGACCTTTAAAGGTTTTTCCAGACCAAAATCGTAAATTTCATTCAACTTTGTTCTTGCCACCTTCGACAGATTACTCATTTCATCGATTGAATCAATTTCACTTTTATAAAGCCAAGTAGCAATTTGCTTTGCCGTAAACTTTGGTAAACCAAGTTCGGCAACAACTTGCTGCAACTGATTAAGTGTTTGTCCAAATAAATATTTCTTCATTGCAGCAAAGTTATTATTTTTGCAGGATAAACGAATAATATGACACTTAAATCAAAAGACTCCAATGCAGCTATTGGCCTTTTTATTGCCATTGGCTTGACGGTTTTAGGCTACTTCATTCTAACATCGGTAAAATATTATAAATCGCGCGATAGGGTGGTTAACGTAAAAGGGCTTGCCGAAAAAGAGGTGAAGGCTAATATCGCCATTTGGCCAATAACCTACAAACAGGTTCACAACAACGACCTTAATTTGCTTTATGAAGAGATGGAAAAGAAACAATTGATGGTCAAGGATTTTCTGATAAACAGTGGTTTTGATGCGGATGAAATTAGCACAGGACAGTTTGTTGCCAAAGACCGTGCTGCCGAAAACTATTCAAATCCCAACCTAAGGTTTCGTTATGTTTTAAAAAACACAATCACGGTTTATTCCAACAAAGTTGATTTGGTAATGAAAATCATGAATAAAATAGGCGATTTGGGCAAAAAAGGTGTAGCCATCGAACCACAGAACTGGGACAACAGAACAGAGTTTTTGTTTACCGGACTAAATGAAATTAAACCAGAAATGGTGGAAGAAGCCACAGGAAAAGCAAGGGAAGTCGCGCAGAAATTTGCTGCCGACTCAGATAGCAAACTAGGAAAAATTAAATCTGCTTATCAGGGTCAGTTTTCAATTTTCGACCGCGACAGCAATACTCCCCACATAAAAAAGGTAAGGGTAGTTACTACCATGGAATATTATTTGGTTGATTGATTTAGGTAAGGAGGCTACATTTATTCACACAATTTAATAACGCTAAGGCTCACAGAGAAACACTAAGATTCGCAGAGTTTTTTTTAAATTTTTATTAGCATGTTTTTGCATTAAATCTTTGCGTCATTTACGTGAAACTGTCATGCCGAAACTGGTGAAGTAGGGCTTCCTCAGACCTCACCTAACCTACTGAAGAAAGTGCATCACAACCACAAATCAATTGAAAACAATTCTACCGATCAATGTCTTGCTTTCCAAAACAACCTGTACTAAATAAATGCCTTTAGGTTGCTGATTTCCTTTGTTATCTGTACCATTCCAACTTATTTCCTGTAAATTATTATTGACAATTCCATTAAAAATAGTTGTAACAATCCGCCCTTGCAAATCCATTATTTCCACTACAACTTTTTCCCCAACAAACTCCTCTGAAATTTTAATATTCAATTCAGTTGAAAACGGATTTGGGTAACACTTCAAGTCATCTGTTGCAATTTGCTTGTTAGAACCAACACTCGTTAAAAGTGATAAATCTAAAGTATAAATTCCTCTGCCAAAAGTTGCTGCCAAAAGTTTCCGTGTTGGGTTGTGCAATCTTAAATCGTTTACAACAATCATTGGTATTTCAGTTCCAGCCGGAAGCCAATTCTCACCAAGATTTGTGGAGTAATAAACCCCAAAATCAGTAGCAACATACAAATAGCCAGGTTTCTCTGGATCAACAACAATTTCGTTTACAGGTGCTTCGGGAAGGTTAGATGAAATGTCAGTCCATGTTTGTCCGTTATTGTTGGAGCGAAAAACATGAGGCAAATAATCATCCCAGCGATAACCTGAAAAAGTAACATAAACAGCATCTTGTTCGTAAAGATCAGCAGCCACACTACTTACCCATCTGTTTGGTAAATCTGCTGAAATATTCTCCCAACTATCACCCCCATTGTGTGTAAACCAAACATTTCCATCATCGCTTCCAGTATAAATATAATCACCACTAAATAAGGAAACAGAGATTGTTGTAAGAGTGTTGTAAGCAATATTTCCGGGCTCATTTCCATTGGTCAGGTCACCACTAATTGCTAACCAGGAATCAGCCCTATCAGTTGATTTGTATAATTTATTAGTCCCAAAATATAGAATTTGGGGATTTAATGGGTCGAAGGTAAGTGGGCAATTCCAGTTAAATCTATCAGAACCGGAAATTCCGTTTGTAGCCGACAGAAACGAATCTCCCCCATTTATTGACCTTGCCAGCCCACCGTATTGATATTCAGCATAAACAAAATCATTATCAATCGGGTCGACCAAAACCCTAAAACCATCACCTCCGTAAATTCTGTCCCAGTCATCAAGTTGACCTGTCATAGTACGGTTGGTGCCATTATCCTGTGTACCTCCATAAATCCTTTCGGGAAATTGTTCATCAACTTCGCAGGTATAAAACTGGGTAATTGGAGCATCTTCTGTCCATCCCCAGGAATTTCCACCATTTGCTGAATAATAAAAGCCACCATCATTTCCGGCATAAACCTGATTGCTGTTTTCGGGATTAATTGCCACAGCATGTTGGTCAACGTGCATATCCCATCCTGAAATATCGCTCCAACTGCTACCTCCATTCGTGGTTTTGTGAAGATAAAGTCCAATTAAATATGCAGTATTATAATCAAGAGGATCAACTTTTATGCGGCCAAACCACCAGCCAAAAGATGAAAAAACATCTGAGCCAAGTCCGTTATCCACCTGCATCCACGATTCGCCACCGTTTAAGGTTTTAAAAACTCCATTAAAATACCCAATACTATCGGCATAAACGGCATAAAGTACATTTGGGTTGCTTTGAGAAATATCAATTCCAATACGCCCTTTTTCTTCTGGATCGGTAGGAAGCCCGTTAGTGAGTTCATTCCAATTTTCACCTCCATTGCTGGATTTAAAAATGCCTGATGTTGTTCCTCCGTAACTTCTCCTTCCAGGTCTACGCACCCTTTCCCACATTGCAGCATAAACTGTTTCAGGATTCTCGGAATCAATTACTATATCAATGGCACCAGTTGAATCGGAGATAAATAATTTCTGTTCCCAACTTTCACCACCGTCAACCGTTTTGAATATGCCTCCCTGACTTCCATCGGCAAAAAGCCTTCCCATTGCCGCAACGTAAACAATATCAGGGTTTGTTGGATGAACTACCATTCTACCAATTGAGCCACTATTTTCAAGACCAATATTTTCCCAGTTTTCTCCTGAATCGGTGCTCTTAAAAATTCCTGTTCCGTCGTAGGCCAGTGATCCCCCACCTGCATTTGCTTCTCCTGTGCCAACGTAAATAACCTCTGGACTAGATGGGGAAATTGCAATATCGCCAATTGAAAGACTTGTTTCATTATCGAAAACTGCTTCCCAAATACCATTCTCCATTGACCTTTGAAAAACCCCACCATTTGCAGAACCAATAAAAATAGTTGATGTTCCACCCTGAATTTCAATATCTGTAATTCTGCCTTCAATATTTGTAGGCCCTGCAAATTCCCAGGCGACTTCTTCTCTATTTGCTGATTCTGCCCTTTGTTGCTTTGCGGTTTTAACTGCTGACAAATATGCTTGGTGATTAATACTTTTAAAAGGAAATGCTCGCTGTCGGAAGAAGTAGTCATTGGGAAGTTTGCCAACTTCTTCACTCACCTTATCACTTTGGTTTCTTTCAACAATAAAAATAATTCCAATTCCTAAAAAGAAAATAAGAAAGAAAAATATATGTCTATTCATAATTAACAGATTAATGAACAAAATTAGTGATTTGTTCAGTTGAACTAAATAATTTATAATAATTCTTAAAGTATTTCTTACTATTTTTATGGCTCACTAAAACCAAAAAATATGAGATTTAGAAAGATTATGTTTCTGCTAGGCCTTTCCTTAGGCTTGATTACTTTAATGAGTTCACAATGCGAAACCGAAGATCCAATTCCAAATTGCAATGGAATTGCAACAGCAACTGCTACAGGTAATATTGAACAAACATTTTGTTTTGACAATGTAACAACTTATAATTACGACCCCACAACTTCTATTTCCTTTTGGGCTCGTGAATCGACAACTGATATTGGGTTTGACATGAGTATTAGCGCGGTTAATAATCAAGCTATTACAACTGGCACATATAATTGTGGCAGCGGCGAACCAGGATTTGTGGAGTTAATACTGGAGAATCTAACAAATGGTGAGAATGAGTTTTACAAATCACAATCGGGTACAATTACTTTAACTCAAGCATCTGAATCAAATTTCAGTGCTACATTTAATGTTGTTGCGGTTGGCTATTATAATGGCAAATCAATAAACTTTACCGGAACTGTTGATAAATAGTCATTCTGATATTTTTATTTGGAATTAAAATCAGAAGTGCAGTCTGACTGCTAAATAGAGATTCTTCACTAAAGTTCAGAATGA
>JAOZNY010000098.1 GCA_029933565.1 Bacteroidales bacterium | reverse complement strand
AACCTTCTACCAATTCAATATTAACTCCTAAATGCTTTTTGCTACATTTGCAGCCACAAAATCCATTAAGGAAAATGGCTGATTTTTTTACAATTGACTTATTTCAGAAATTTATAAAATTTGGAGTAGTTGGATTTTCCGGCTTGTTTGTTGACTTTGGTATTACCTGGTTAACGAAAGAGAAGTTAAGGGTACCAAAATATGTTGCCAACGCAATTGGTTTTTCGATGGCAGCAACAACAAACTATTTTCTTAACCGTATTTGGACTTTCGAAAGTAGCAATCCAGAGGTAATGGTTGAATACGGTGAATTTCTGTTGATTTCGCTTATTGGTCTGCTAGTTAATACATTTATCCTATACCTATTGGTAAGCAAGTTGAAAATGAATTTCTACTTTGCCAAGGTATTTGCAATTGGAATAGTAACAGTGTGGAATTTCTTCGCCAATTTATTTATTACTTTCAACCCCGAAAGAGTTGCAATGCTTTTATTCTAAAAAAGATGAATATTGAATTTAGAATCCTGAATCTCCAATATCCATTGTATTACATTCATCACGATTATTCTAAATCTGTATTGGATATTAAATTAAAATAGGAGGTTGAATATTGAATTTAAACTGGCCTACAATTCAACATTGGACATTCAAAATTCAATATTGGATATTCGAAACAAATAAAGTTCTAGTCCCCTAAGAAATTAGACTCAAATAGCAATTGAATATTGAATTTAGAATCCTGAATTTCCATCAAATCCCTACTTAATTATAGTTTCACTTCTATCTGGTCCTACCGAAACAATTTTTACTGGAACTCCTGTTGCCTTCTCAATAAATTTTATATAACCGCTAAGGTTAGTAGGCAACTCATCAAATGAATCTATTTTATCCAGTTTTTGTTGCCATCCACTAAATGTTTTATAAATAGGATTAATTTCAATATTACCGCCTGTTCCATCAAATGGAAGTTCTTCTGTTTCAATTCCATTTATCTCATACTTAACAGCAACCTTAATTTCCTCAAACATATCCAGCACATCGGCTTTCATCATCATCAACTCGGTAACCCCATTTAGCATTATTGCATATTTGAGAGCAGGTAAGTCAAGCCAGCCACACCTTCTTGGTCTTCCGGTTGTAGAACCATATTCACGACCTACGTCCCTAAGCTGCTGTCCATCCTCATCAAATAATTCCGTAGGAAATGGGCCACTGCCAACTCTTGTACAATATGCCTTTACAATTCCAAACACTTTTCCAACATTAGAGGGTGCAATACCCAGCCCGTTGCAAACACCAGCTGTTGTAGTATTCGAAGAAGTTACAAACGGGTAGGAACCAAAATCAATATCGAGCAGTGTTCCCTGAGCCCCTTCGGCAAGTATTTTTTTACCCTCCTTTAGTGCATTGTTCAAATAATACTCACTATTAATCTTTTTCAGTCCATTCAAAGTTTTTAGAGCATCGAACCAAAGTTTTTCATATTCCACAAATTTATGATTGTCGAATACAAATTCATCAATATCAGTATTAAACCTCTCAATAATTTTCATGTGTCGTGCCCTTGCCTTTTGATACCTTTTATCAAAGTCGGGGGCTTCAATATCGCCAACTCTTAGCCCGTTACGGCTAACTTTATCAGTATATGTTGGCCCTATTCCTTTAAGTGTAGAACCTATTTTATCTTTGCCCTTTTCCTGTTCATAAACAGCATCTAAAAGCCTATGACTAGGAAGAATAATATGTGCTTTTCGTGAAACCAATAAATTAGCACTAACATCTATTCCTGCTTCACTTAATTTGCCAATTTCTTTACGAAGGATAAAAGGATCGATGATAACACCATTGCCTATTACGTTGATGGATTTTTGTATAAATATCCCGGAAGGAATTGTATGCAATACAAATTTCTTACCTTCAAATTCAATTGTGTGACCTGCATTTGGACCACCTTGAAATCTGGCAATAATATCATAATTGGGAGTTAAAACATCAACGATTTTGCCTTTGCCTTCATCGCCCCACTGAAGTCCTAAAAGTACATCAATTTTCATGCTTACATTATTTATGAACAACAAAAAACCCTGAAGTTCCAGGGTTATAAATTTTATTTAACAAAAGTAAGTAATTGCTTTTGAGCGGATGAGAAATTGTTAATAAGTATTAATTCTTTTTCTTCTTCTTAAGTTCTTCCCCGGGTTTACATTTTCCATAAAAAGTTAGAGAATGATAAGTAACCTCAACACCTAACAGATCTTCAACAGATTTCTGTATTTCGCCCAATCTGGGATCGCAAAACTCTAATACAGTACCATCCTCAAGACAAACAAAATGGTCATGCTGCTTGAATTTAAATGAACGCTCAAACTGTGCACAATTATTTCCAAACTGATGCTTTGTAACAAGATTACAATCGAGTAAAAGTTCGATAGTGTTGTAAAGAGTGGCACGGCTTACCCTATACTTATTATTTTTCATTTTAATGTACAAGGTCTCAATATCAAAATGACCCTCTGTAGCATAAATCTCCTTAAGAATAGTATATCTCTCAGGTGTCTTTCGATGACCTCGGGATTCCAAGTACTCGGTGAATATTTCTTTTACTGATTCGTATGTGTCTTTTTTCGGATTCGACTTCATATCTTAAACTTTATGGCTGTAAAAATACAAATTATCTTTATATAGTTTAATTATAAATAAAAATAATGCAAACGTTTTAAACCAAGTCTTCAATTTTGTCGACTCTAGTAACTTTTATTACTTCTTTTATTTTTTTAAGTCTTTGAATAAATTTATTCAGTATCTGTGTGTTTGGTACGTAAACCGACAGACTAATATCAGTTAAGCCCTCTGAACTTCGTAGATACATATTTCTGATATTAATCTTTAAATCATTACTGGCTATTGAGGCAACAACCGAAAGAAGCCCCATTTTATCGGCAGCTTTTAATTTAATGTTAGCCAGAAATGTAATTCCTTCTTTTTGTTTCCATTTTGTTTTTACGATATCTTTACCGTAATACGACATTAATTGTGTTGCCCTACCACAACCAGTACGATGGATTTGAATGGGTTCGCCGGGTAAATAAAGACCAATTACATCATCGCCGGGTATAGGGTTGCAGCATTTTTCAACAATATAATCCAAGGTATCCAGAGTTGTCTCTTCTTTTTCACTTGTCTTGCTTCCTTCTTTATCTTCCTCTTTGCCTGATATTGTACGAGGACTTAAATATGGTATTCTAATATTTTTCTTTAACCATCCACCCCAGCCTTCGGGCAGAGGAAATGATTCTTTAATGTTTTTTGATGTTAGTTTTTCTATTGCAGCAAAATAATATAAATCAACCAAGCCATTTATCTTCTGTGCTTTCATCAGGATATTTAAGTTGGCCTTCGAAAACTGAAGATTCAATTGCTTAAATCCATTTTTAAGTTTTTCCTCACCTTCATCCCTAAACTTTTTGCGTTTATTTTTTATTGCCACTTTTATTCTCGCTTTTGAACGAGCTGTAACAACATATTTATACCAATCGGTATTTGGTTGACTAAGTTTAGAGCGTATTACAGTAACCTGATCGCCCGACCTTAATTTATAATCAACAGGAACAAGTTTGTGATTAATATTTGCACCTATACAATGATTACCAAGGTCGGTATGTATTGAGTAGGCAAAATCGAGCACAGTAGCACCAAGTGGCAAATTCTTTATTTCTCCTGTTGGTGTGAAAACAAATATCTCATCTGAAAATAAATTACTTTTAAAATCATTTATAAAATCAATAGTTTCATCATCTTCATCAACTAAAAGTTCCCGTGTACGTTTAAGCCAATTATCTAATCCTGCATCTTCTTCCATGGAGGAGTCGCCACGATATTTCCAATATGCAGCATAACCTTTATTGGCAATTTCATCCATGCGTTTACTTCTGATATGCATATCAACCCACTGACCGGTATTACTCATTACCGTTGTGTGTATTGCTTCGTATCCATTTGCCTTTGGCGTGCTTATCCAATCGCGTAAACGCTTTGCATTTGGCTTGTAAATTGTTGATACAACAGAATAGGCACTCCAGCACTTTATTTTTTCATCAACTCTATCCGCATTTACTATTACGTCAATTCCTTCTGAATCATTTATTTCTTCAAAGGAAACTTCGCTCTCTCTCATCTTTTTCCAAATGGAATAAGTTGTATGCCTATTTCGTTTAAGTTCAAAAGAAAAATCCAGTTTTTCAAGTTCAGTACTAAGAGGTTTGCAAAAAACTTTATAAAAAGCATTCTGTTCTTTTGATTTTTCATCCAATTTGCTTCTTATTTCCTCATAAACCAGAGGTTGCATATATTTAAACGACAGTTCCTCAAGTTCACTTTTAATAGCATAAAGCCCTAATCTATTGGCAAGTGGCGCATAGATATAAAGAGTTTCAGAAGCAACTTTCATTTGCTTTTCTCGGGGCATAATATCCATTGTTCGCATATTATGCAGGCGATCGGCAAGTTTGATAAGTATTACCCTTACATCATCAATTAGTGTAAATAATACTTTCTTTAAAGTTTCAGATTGGGCGGTTGAGTTGCTGTCAGAAATTTCATCAATCTTAGTTAGTCCATCAATTATTCTAGCCACATCAGCATCAAACATTAGCTCGATGTCATTTAATGTTAAGTCCGTATCTTCTACAGTATCATGTAGTAATGCCGAAATAATAGAGGTGCGACCCAGGCCAATTTCTTCGGCAGCAATAGTTGCAACAGAAAGAGGATGATAAATAAAAGGCTCACCTGTTTTTCTTCGCATATCTTTGTGTGCATCGGCAGCAACTCTAAAAGCCTTGCGCACTATCCACTTATCCTTGATTTCCTTTCTAGTATGCCACACTTCGATAAGTTTCCTATAACTACGAAGGATTTCACGTCTTTCCTTTTCTTTCTTACTAATTCGTGGCATATAACATTTTTGTAACGTACAAAATTAAAAAAGAAACCCTAAACTTAAACCAAAGAAGTAAAACAAATCGAAAAACAAAATTCGGCATTGGTTTTGCTGTTTTTTGTAGTTTTGATTTTTAATATTTTTAAAATATTTTTCACATTGTTAAGATCGGTTAAAAGAATAATTATAATCCTAATTTTGGTTATTGCTGCAAATTTTCATGCATTGGCAACCCATCAGCGTGCTGCAGAAATAACTTACGTACACATGAGTGGTCTCACTTATGAGTTTACCATAACAATGTACACACTTACTTCAAGCATAGCTGACGATTACAGAGATAAGATGCCGATATTTTGGGGTGACGAAACAGGAGATGAACTTAATAGGATATATTTTGAGCCCATTCCTGATGTTTACGATATGACGCTGAACATTTACAAAGGGCAACACACCTTTCCAGGTCCGGGCAGTTATAAAATTACTGTGGAAGACCCAAATAGGAATAGTGGTGTTATTAATATCCCACATAGTATTGATGTGCCAATGTTTATTGAGTCGGAACTTATTATAAACCCTTTTATTGGAAACAACAATTCTGTTCAACTTTTAAACCCGCCTATTGATTTGGGATGCGTAGGGAAACTCTTCATCCACAACCCGGCTGCTTACGATGTAGATGGCGACAGCCTTTCGTACAAACTAGTAATTTGTAAAGGAGCCGGAGGTTACGACATACCGGGCTACTCCTACCCTATGGCCACGGATACTTTTAAAATGGATTCATTTACAGGTGATATTATCTGGGAGAATCCAATTGTTCAGGGTGAATACAATATTGCTTTTGTAGTGGAAGAATGGCGTGCCGGCTTTAAGGTTGGCTCGGTTAGAAGAGACATGCAAGTTATAATTTCATCGTGTAATCACGAACCACCAGAAATTATTGCAATTGATGACACCTGTGTTTTGGCTGGTGACTATCTGCAATTTGATGTTGAGGCATACGACCCTGAAGGTGGTTATTTGTCGCTTGAGGCTTTCGGAGGGCCTTTTGAGCAAAGCCAGAATGCTGCCTTTATTATACCCGATCCAGCCTATGGAAATGATACAATTTCAACAACTTTCCATTGGCCAACTTTATGTACCCATGTTCGCAACGAACCTTACTCAGCCATTTTTAAGGCAACTGATGACAACAATAATATTAATCTTGTAAATTTTAAAACTGTTCACATAAAAGTTATTGCTCCCGAACCCGAAAATCTTTTTGCCGAAGCATCAGGTAATGGTATCAACTTAAGTTGGGAGAAAAGTATTTGTGAAAATGCCATTGCATATAAAATTTATAGGCGACATGATGAATCAGGCTGGGAACATTCTTATTGTGAAACGGGAGTGCCTCCTTATACCGGCTTTAAACTAATAAAAGAAATAAACAGTATTAACACACTTACATACAGAGACGACAACTATGGAAATGGCTTGGCACATGGAATAAAATACTGCTACAGAGTAACAGCGTCGTTTTACGATAAGGGTGAAAGTTATGCATCAAACGAAAGTTGTGCTTCCTTAAAAAGGGATGTACCCATTATTACTCATGTAAGCAACGACAGTCTGGATTTAAACAGCGGGCATGTTGAATTGATTTGGGCAAAACCCATTGAACTCGACATGGATCAATATCCGGGACCTTACAAATACGTTATTTACCGAAACAATGGTCTTAACTGGGGAAACCCAATAAAAATTGCCGAAAAGGATGGCCTCAACGATACTATTTTTTATGATACTGAAGTTAACCTGAACGAAAATCAAAACTCTTATACCTACCTTGTCGATCTTGAAAGTACAAGCATTGGATATATTGGCAGTTCTCAAAGGGCTTCTTCCATTTACCTTAATACTTTGCCACGCGACAAAGAAATATTTTTAAGTTGGTCGGTTCAGGTACCATGGGAAAATTACAAAGTTGTGATTTTCAGAAAAGATCCAAGCGAAACTGTTTTTGACTCGATAGGAATAACAGACCAATTATTTTACCGGGACAAAGGTTTGGAAAACGATGAGGAATATTGTTATTACATTAAAATATTTGGTAAATATTCAATAAGCGGAATTATAAAACCTCTCATAAACTTTTCGCAGATAAATTGTGAAAAACCAAACGACAATGTACCACCTTGCAAACCTGAAATAAATGTTTATACCGATTGCGAACAAATCAGCAACGAAATTAGAATGTGGCTGCCTTATGATTCTTGTAGCTACGATGCAATGAGGTATTTCATTTATTATAAGCCGCCTGGTTCTTTAGAGGAAATGCTTATAGATTCTGTTGATTATGTTATTAACGATACTGCTTATTATTTACATACAAATTTGGAATCGATAGTTGGTTGTTATTCAGTAACTGTACGTGATACTGTTGGTAATATTAGTGAACACAGTAATATAAAATGTGTGGATTACGATGCTTGTCCCATTTATGAGATTCCCAATGTTTTTACACCAAATGGTGATGGCTTCAACGATTTGCTAATACCTCTCGGCTATGCAAATGGTAATCCAAAAGCCAATGTCGATAGGATTGACTTGACAATATTTAACCGCTGGGGCAAAATCATGTTCACCACAGATAATCCGTTAATTGAATGGGATGGCAAAAACCAGAACAATAATCAGGATTGTGTTGATGGTGTTTACTTTTATACATGTGGCGTTTATTTTGTTACTCTCGAAGGGATTCAGAACTTTAGTTTAAAAGGTTCTGTTACAATAATTAGGGGTGGAGTTAAGTGATGAGTGGAGTAAATGTAAAGACTTGGAGTGATGGAGTATTGGGATGATGGAGTAATGGAGTATTGGAATAAAAAGTAAACATTTCTTCTATAAATCAGAGCCGCAACAAAACCTACCATTTATTTCAGTACAGCCTATCTTTTCTATACTTTTGCGAAAATTATTTTAATGATTAAAAATGTTTTCATAGTACTCCTTATAACGCTTATAACTTATTCCTGCGACAGTAATTTTAATAATCCAGATTCAGGTTTAAGCGATCAACCAAACATTAATATTCCTAAAACTGAATACGGAATTGTGGTTGATTCTTTCCATGTTGTAAAAGAAACAGTAAAGAAAAATGAATTTCTATCTGACATTCTATTAAGATATGGGGTTAATTACTCAACAATAGATTTTATAGCCCGCCACACTAAGGATACTTTTGATGTAAGAAAAATAAGGCGTGGAAATAATTATACAGTAATTTGCAATAACGATTCTGCATTAAAAGCATTATTTTTTATTTATGACATTAACCCTTACCGCTATGTTTTATACGATTTCACTGACAGCCTTATTGCTTATAAAGGCGAAAAAGAAGTTGAGATTAGAACTGACACCATTAGTGGCAAAATATCTTCTTCGCTGTGGAACTCGATAGTTGAGGCTGGTGGCGACCCAAACCTAGCCAATGAGTTTTCGGAAATCTATGCCTGGACAATCGACTTTTTTGGATTGCAGAAAGGTGATAGTTACGAGGCTATTTACGAGCAACAGTTTATTGAAGGTGAATACATTGAACTGGGTAAAATTATTGCAGCAAAATTTCATCATGGAAAAACTGATAGACTAGCCTTTTATTTTGAACAGAATGGTAGTGGTGATTATTTCGACGACAAAGGAAAAAGCCTGCAACGCACCTTTTTAAAAGCGCCATTACGCTATTCCCGCATTAGTTCGGGTTTTTCGAATAGCAGGATGCATCCGGTATTAAAAATTAGACGGCCCCACCACGGTGTAGATTATGCAGCACCAACAGGAACACCGGTTTACACTGTGGGAGATGGAAAGGTGATAAAGAAAGGCTACCAGAAAAGGGGTGGTGGCAATTACGTTAAAATTAAACATAATGGCACTTACTCTACTACCTATATGCACCTTAAAGGTTTTGCCAAGGGCATAGTTGTTGGCAAACAGTTAAAGCAAGGCGATTTAGTTGGCTACGTTGGCAGTACAGGACTTGCCACTGGGCCACACCTTGATTTCAGGTTTTACCGCAACGGGAAAGCAATTAACCCACTAAAAGTGGAATCGCCACCTTCAAAACCCATTGAAGCAGATTACCAAATTAGGTTTGATTCAGTCGTTAATCAGTATCGTGGTTTGATGAATTGATAACGTTAAATTATCGATCTGAATTCTACTTCATGATTACCAAATCTGCTTTTATAGGGTTTCTTAAGATGAGGCGAGAAACAGTAGTTTCTTCCGTCAGGATAAAATTCTCGGAATTTATTTAAAACTTTAGGATTAAATCTGGAAGGGTTTATTTTATAACGTTAAAGTCCAAATGTAAAGTATATTTTACATATTAGCAAACTATTTGTAAAATAGTCTTTATTCATGAACTGGTAGTTTAAGAGCATTCAATCAGTTTTTAACTAGTTAATATTAATAATGCATTATTTTTAGCAAAAGGATTTGTACGCAACTTTCAACTTCTTTATAAACTAGGCACTAAATATCAATATACTTTGCTTAAGACAAGTTAGATGTGGTAGTCACAAGTTAACTACTGTACTACACACTTAAGCCATTTGTTTTGTTGAATTGATAACGTTAAATTATTGTTATTTAGTAAGTTTTAGTCATTTATCACGTCCATTAAGTAAAAACAATTAACGTGATGAAACAGTTAAGATTTTCAATTCCACTTATCTTGATTCTTTTGACTTCATGTTCAAAAAATAATCAAGGACTAGAAACTTCAATTAATAATCAACAGAGCAATTGGCTGGTAGATACCGATGATATTTTATACATGAATCTGGAAAAGGACAGGATAAAGTCGCTTGACCACCCTGACTTTATTGAAATTCGTGATTCGCATGTGAATGATGAAGAAAAGGTTTTTGTTTATCAGCACAACGGCATAGTGCATGTTTATCCATTGAGTGCCATACAGCCCCACGAAATTGTAAACGACAGCATAGGTGATCATTATTTTGCAATTACCCTCTGCCCTCTTACTGCAAGTAGTCTTGCCTGGAACAGAAATATTAATGGGGAGGTCACAACATTTGGCGTTTCAGGTAAACTATATCTTGAGAATTTAGTACCCTACGACAGAAACAGTGGCAGCCATTGGTCGCAAATACTCTCACTGAGTATTAATGGGGAATATATTGGCGAAACTGCCAGAACAGAAAACCTTATTGAGACTAAGTTCTCAACTATTAAAAGGGCCTATCCCAATGCTCTAGTACTAAAGCATGAGAACTGCGATTCAACTTCCTGTGGTTCTGGTTTAAGATCAACTTTGGAGGAGCCTGACGGGAATGATGACAATCTGGAGATAGGTGCAAATAATAAATATTTTGGTATTGTTAACGATGAAAGAGCTTTTCTAATTCCATTTACTATAATGAAGAATGAGATATCTATAATCCACACCATTGTATTTCAAAAACAAATTATAGTTGTATCCAGTGCTGCAAAAGAATTCATAGTTTCCTATGAGGTAAATAACAAAACTTTTAGCCCTGTTAGCGATAGCCTGCCAATAATCATGAAAGATAATATTGGGAACTATTATGATATGTTTGGACTAGTAATCTCAGGAACGGACAAAGGACTTA
>JAOZNY010000324.1:1178-2732 GCA_029933565.1 Bacteroidales bacterium | reverse complement strand
AAGGAGGAATTACAAATGAATAATTTTGATTTTTATAATCCAACACATATTGTTTTTGGAAAAGACAGATTAGGTGAATTGGACAAACTTGTTCCGAAAGATGCAAAAGTACTAATACTTTATGGTGGAGGAAGCATTAAAAAATTTGGCACCTTACAAAAAGTGAAGGCAAATTTAAAAAATCGTAGTATCGTTGAATTTGCGGGAATTGAGCCTAATCCAAAATATGAGACATTGATTAAAGCGGTAAAAGTTGCAAAAGATGAAAACATTGATTTCCTGCTTGCAGTTGGTGGCGGTTCAGTTATTGACGGGACGAAATTTGTAAATATGGCTGTCAATTACGAAGGTGATAATCCGGCAGATTTGTTAACCAACAGTCACCTTCAAGCATCAATGTCAAAAAGTTTACCATTTGGTACAGTTATTACTTTACCTGCAACCGGCTCAGAAATGAATAGCGGTGGGGTAATTAGTTATGATCATGGAAAACATATTGTTTCACATCCATTATTGTTTCCAAAGTTTTCAATATTAGATCCAACATTAACATTTACACTACCAACCACACAGGTTGCAAATGGAATTATTGATACGTTCATCCACGTAGTTGAGCAATATGTAACTTTTCCTGTGGATGCAAGGTTTCAAGATAGAACAGCAGAAGGTATTCTGCAAACAATGATTGAAATTGGAAAAGAAACCATTGATAATCCGGAAGATTATGATACTCGTGCAAACCTTGTTTGGTGTTCAACGATGGCTCTTAACGGATTGCTTAGGGTTGGGGTGCCGCAAGATTGGACAACCCATATGATAGGTCATGAATTAACCGCTATGTTTGGCATTGATCATGGGAAGACGCTCGCCATTCTACAACCATCTATTTGGCAAATAAGAAAAGAACAAAAGAGCGAAAAACTTCTTCAATATGCTGAACGAGTTTGGAATATTACAGAAGGTGATAATGATAGCAAAATTGATCTTGCTATTGACAAAACCCGTGATTTTTTTGAAAGTTTAGGGGTTAGTACACGCTTATCTAATTATGGTGTAACTGCTGATGATATTGACAATATTGTTGCTGCCCTAAAAAAACATGGTTTGACTGAATTATCCGAATCAAGGGATTTAACATTGGATATAAGTCGCGAAATTTTGATGAATGCAATGTAAGGCTCTACTCAGGTTTAGTTCTTATATCACTTAAAAATTAAAGAAAAGAGATATGACCAGTCAAGAAAGTTTAAACAGATTAAAAGAAGGTAATGCCAGATTTGTAGAAGACCATTTAAATGGAAAATTACAAAATAGTTCAAGAAGAGATTCTTTGGTTGGCAGACAAAGTCCATACGCAATAATACTAGGTTGTGCCGACAGTAGAGTTGTACCTGAACTTATGTTTGACACCGGATTAGGCGAATTATTTGTGATAAGAGTTGCAGGCAATGTTGCCAATACTTCCTCAATTGCAAGCATAGAATATGCCGTAGCACATTTAGCCACAAAACTAATTGTTGTACTAGCCCATCAAAGTTGTGGTGCTGTAACTGC
>JAOZNY010000324.1:0-1078 GCA_029933565.1 Bacteroidales bacterium | reverse complement strand
AAGGTTGACTTTTTTTAATCTTTAGACAACTTTAAATTGCAAAAATTGTCTTTGGAATAAATGATTATCCGTAAATGTACAACTTCAAACCAACACTATAAAATATCCCGCAGATTTCGCAGAGAAACGCTGATAAAATTTAATAATTCTGCGAAAATCAGCGGAATCAGCGGAAAAAAATATTTAGGTGTATAAATACGGATAATCAAATTAAAATTAATTAATAAAGAAGAATGAAAAAAAATCTAACTATTCTTTACTTACTGACAGTTTTTACAATTAGTTGCATTTCAGTAAACGCCCAAACAATAAAATATACAATGCCCGAAGAAATTGCTTTGCATGAGGGCACATGGTTGCAATGGCCACACAATAATACTTACCCACCATATTGGCAAGAAGACCTCGAAGATACCTGGATCGAAATGACTCGTGAATTGTCAACTGGAGAGAACGTTCACATAATTGCTTATGATGCAAATGAGAAAAATCACATAGTACAGGTTCTCAATTCGACGGGCGTACCATTGACAAATGTGGATTTTTTCATTCATCCAAATGACGATGTTTGGGTACGCGACAATGGACCAATATTCGTTTTTGATAATGATGGGTATATGTTTATTCTCGACTGGGGATTTAATGGCTGGGGTGGAGATGCTCCTTTTACTTTGTGCGATGCGATTCCGACACTAGTAAGTGAAGATATTGATATTCCGGTGGTTGATTTGAGTGCAATGGTACTCGAAGGAGGATCGATGGAACTGGACGGTAATGGAACACTAATGGCAACAAAAAGTTCAATTATCAACGACAACAGAAACCCTGGTCTTTCACAGTCTCAGATAGAAGAATACATGACCATAAACCTCGGTATTACAAATTTTATCTGGCTCGACGGTGTTCCTGGTTTGGAAATAACGGATATGCATATCGATGGTTTCGCCCGTTTTCATGATTCAACAACCATAGTAACCATGGATAGCCTCGATCTTATTTATTGGGAAGTCCCTCCTACTGATATTAGCATTTTGTACAATGCACAAAATATTGATGAAGAGCCTTATAATTATGTTTA
>JAOZNY010000323.1 GCA_029933565.1 Bacteroidales bacterium | reverse complement strand
TTAAAAATACTGTCGTTGAACAAAATACTTTCCTGAGAAACTATGCCCATCAAACCTCTAAGCTTATCTATTTTAAGATCTTTTAAGTTA
Organism: Bacteroidales bacterium; assembly: GCA_029933565.1. Classification (GTDB taxonomy): domain Bacteria; phylum Bacteroidota; class Bacteroidia; order Bacteroidales; family F082; genus BM524. Next base: position 2,642 of record JAOZNY010000323.1, on the reverse strand, counting down.
ACGCCATCAACAAAAATCCCACCTGCAGTTGTATCGTAAAAACGAGGTAAAAGATCGGCCATGGTCGACTTACCACCACCTGATTCTCCCACAAGAGCAATTAGTTTACCCTTCGTTATTTTAAGATTAATGTTTTTAAGTACATCCTCCTTTTCATACCTAAAAGTAACATTGCGATATTCTATTTCACTTCCAAATGATGAAATATCCTTTGCATCAGGCTTTTCTTCAATTAACTCCTCGGCATCGAGTATTTCAAAAATTCTTTCGGCAGAAGCTATTCCTTTTTGAATACTGAAAAATCCCTGAGCAAATGTTTTTGCCGGAGGGATAATCTGCGAGAAAACAACAATGTAAGTGATAAAATCGGCTGCTGAAATTGTAGGACTATCTGTTAAAACCATACTTCCGCCAAACCAAAGCACAACCACAATTACCACCGACGACAGAAACTCACTTAAGGGTGAAGACAGATCACGACGACGGTAAATCCAAATCAATACTTTTGAATACGAATTATTGTATTCTTTAAATTTATCGTCGGTATATTTTATGGCATTAAAAGCCTTAATAATCCTAAGTCCGGAAATTGATTCTTCGATGGTAGACAACAAGCCGGCAAATTTATTCTGCCCAATTTTCGACTGTTTGCGCAAACTTTTCCCAATCTGCCCGATTATTAGTCCGGTTATCGGCAAAATAATTAACACAAACAAGGTGAGTTGCGGACTGATGCTTATCATAAAAGCAAGAAAAGCAATTATGGTAATTGGGTCGCGTACAATCATTTCCAGATAGTTCATAATTGAGTACTCAACCTCCTGAACATCGGTGGTAACTCTTGCAATTACATCGCCTTTTTTATGCTTGGTATAAAATGCAAGTGGAAGAATAAGCAGTTTTGAATAAATGGAATTTCTTATTCCCATTATGGCTCCAATACGAACATTAGCCATATAAAACATTGCCATAAACCGGGCAAAATTCCTAAGGAAAAATGCAACAAGAATAACAACACAAATATAAATTAGCGCCTGAACTTTCCCTTGTGTAACAATTATCTGGCTTATTTCATAATTCAAATAGTCGAGGAATGAACGGGTGGTAAGTTCAAGTTCCGGCTTTACATCTACGAGTTCAGTTTGTCCGAATAGAAGATTGAGAAACGGAACTAAAAGAGTAAACGAGAAAAGCGAAAAAACAACTGTAAGGACGTTGAACAAAATATTTAGCCAGGCAAATTTTTTGTATGGCTTAATGTATGCCAGAACCCTGTAAAATTTCTTCATGGTGAATTATAATAAATTTAAACCGGTATAGTTCATGGGACTAATGGCCAAAAGTTCTTCCTTAATTTCATCGCTCACCTCAAGCCCATGAATAAACAAACGCATGGATTCGCGGGTTATTTTGTTATTGGTTCGGGTAAGTGCTTTTAATGCCTCGTATGGGTTAGGGTAGTTTTCGCGGCGCAAAATTGTTTGTATAGCCTCGGCAACTACAGCCCAGTTATTTTCGAGGTCGGCTTCAATTTTTTCTTTATTTATCACCAGTTTATCAAATCCTTTAAGAAGCGATTTGATGGCAATTAAAATATGGGCTATTGGTGTTCCAATATTCCTTGTTACAGTGGAATCAGTAAGGTCGCGTTGCAAGCGTGAAATAGGAAGTTTGGCAGAAAGATGATTTAAAAATGCATTTGCCAAACCAAGGTTTCCTTCAGCATTTTCAAAGTCAATGGGATTAACTTTATGCGGCATAGCCGACGAACCAACTTCGCCCTCTTTTATTTTTTGCTTGAAATAATCCATGGAAACATAAGTCCAGATATCGCGGCTTAGATCGAGCAAGATGGTATTTATGCGTGCAAGATTATCAAAATAAGCTGCCATATTATCGTAATGCTCAATCTGTGTTGTGGTCTTCTGACGATGAAGTTTTAGATTTTTCTTCATGAAATTACAGGCAAAATCTTCCCAGTCAATATTTGGGTAAGCAACTACATGGGCATTCAAATTTCCGGTGGCACCTCCAAACTTTCCTGAAAAAGATATTGTTTTCAACAAGTCCAACTGATTGTCGATGCGTTCACAAAAAACATAGATTTCCTTTCCTAAACTGGTTGGTGAAGCAGGCTGTCCATGAGTACGGGCCAGCATTGGAATATTCTTCCATTCATAGGCAAGCATATTTATTTTATTCTGAAGCCTTTCGATTAAAGGAAGCACGACAAGTTCGTGAGCGTCTTTAATGGAAAGCGGAACCGAAGTATTATTAATATCCTGTGAGGTAAGCCCAAAATGGATGAATTCCTTAAAATCACTAATGCCCAATTCCTCAAATCTTTCTTTTAAAAAATATTCAACAGCCTTAACATCGTGGTTAGTTACTTTCTCAATGTCTTTAATGGCCTGTGCATCGTCGATGGTGAAATCCTTAAATATCAGACGTAACTGCTCAAATTTATTCTGATCAAAGTTTTCAGTTCCCGGCAAGGGGAGTTGGCATAAAGAGATGAAATACTCTATTTCAACTTTTACCCGATATTTAAAAAGGGCATACTCCGAAAAGAAACTTGACAGTTCGTTGGTTTTGCTGTTGTATCTTCCATCAACCGGAGATATTGCGCTTAATGCTGATAA
>JAOZNY010000322.1 GCA_029933565.1 Bacteroidales bacterium | reverse complement strand
TTATTGAGGTGTTATCATTTTAACAGATATTATTAATGAAAATTCTCCATAAATTGTAAGATAAAAAACAATATTACACTTTCGGTTTGATTAATCTCAAAATTGTGCTATATTTGCTAATCACACGTTTTTTTGAAAGTCGATGATTTCTATCGGTTTTTATTTAATAAAACATTTTTTGGTTTATGGGTTATTTTGAAGAGAAGGATAGATTGTCGCTTAGTGTAGCATCGTTAAAAATTGTAGATAAGTTATTGCATGAAAATAGAGAACTCTCAATATTGATTAAAACTTCAGAGAGTTATGAGGAAATGATGAAGAAAGCCAAGAAATGGATTTCATCATTAATAAAAAATAATGATAATGTACGGAGATTTTTAAGAAATGAAAATCTTGATAAAAGATCTTTTGATAAACTGGAATGGAAAGATTATGCTGTTCTTCGTTTACATGATTACCACAATAATGAGGGTAAATATTTTCAGGATCTAAATCATAAAATTGGAAAATCAGTTTCTAGACCTTTTTATAATATTTGGCAGGCTTCAAAATATGGTAAGGGAACTGCAAATGATGCATTTTTTATTGATATGCTACTCTTATCGCGGCAATTGACCGGAAAGTTGGAGCATATAAAACCTTCAAGAAAAGATGTTCATAAATGGATGGACTTTCACAGTAGTGGGCTTGATGAGGATTTTGTAATACTTAGGGAAGCTAATAAAGTAAGAATAATAAAAACAATTATTGCAAAACTTGATTCGGGCGAACTAAAAAGCAAAAGGTTTAAATTTGATGAGGGTTTGAGCGAAGGTGCTAAGTTTGAAACAGTACTTAAGTGGTGGGAAGATTATAGGTTTCATCTTAGGTTTGCTGCCCGGTCGCCAGAAATGGTTAATGATTATCTCGATAATTCGCTAAGGGAAGATACCCTGAAAACTTTGCAGGAAGCATTTGAAGCGGGAATCCCAATTTTTATAAATCCATATTATCTTTCACTCATTAGTGTGGATATTACACCTGATAAAACCGCAGCCGATAAAAGTTTGCGCGATTATATTTTTCACAGTCACGAACTGGTTGAGGAATTTGGTAAAATTGTTGCTTGGGAGAAAGAAGATATTGTTGAGCCCGGCAAACCAAATGCGGCAGGGTGGATGCTTCCGGCCTATAACAACGTGCACAGACGTTATCCTGAAGTGGCTATTTTTATCCCCGATACGGTTGGAAGGGCATGTGCCGGTTTATGTGTTAGTTGCCAGAGGATGTACGACTTTCAAAGTGGGCATTTTAATTTTAACCTTGAAAAATTAAAGCCTAAAACTACTTGGACAGATAAGATGGAAATGCTTCTTGAGTATTTTGAAAAAGATACTCAGTTGCGCGATATTTTAATAACTGGAGGCGATTCATTTATGAGTTCCACCAGATCGATGAAGCAAATTCTGGATGCCACTTTACAAATGGTAAACAGAAAGAGGGAAGCCAACCTAAGCCGACCTGAAGGTGAAAAATATGCCGAAATTCAGAGAATAAGGCTTGGTACCAGATTGCCTGCTTATTTGCCTCAGAGAATTACAAGCGAGTTTGTGGCAATTTTAAAGAAGTTTAAAACTAAAGGAATCAAACTGGGGATAAAACAGTTTGTTATACAAACGCATATTCAGTCGGCAATGGAAGTAACTCCTGACCTTAAGCGGGCTATTAAGATGCTTTTGTCGGCCGGATGGCTTGTTACCAATCAGGTGGTTTTTACTTCTGCGTCTTCGCGACGAGGACATACAGCAAAATTGCGTAAAGTTCTTAACGAAATTGGTGTTGTACCATATTACACTTTTTCTGTTAAAGGATTTATGGAGAATTACCAAAATTTTGCAACTAATGCCCGTTCGGTTCAGGAAATGCAAGAGGAAAAAATTTATGGAGAAATTCCTGACAACTGTTTGAGTACAATAATTAAATTGCCCGAAGAGCCTGAAAAATCGAAATTCAGGATGAAAGAAATGAAAAAGGCAAATAATTTACTTTTCCTTGCAACGGATCGTTCGGTAATGAATTTGCCCGGTGTAGGAAAGAGTATGACTTTTAGGGTTATTGGCATTACCAACGATGGCAGGCGAATTTTGGAGTTTGAGTACGACCACAACAGAAATCACAGCCCCACTGTAAACATTACTGGTAAGGTTGATATTGTTGAGTCAAAGTCTATTTTAAATTACCTTGAACAAATGGAGGCTATGGGTGAAAGAAAATCTGCCTATCGCAGCATTTGGGGCTACTCAGTTAATGTTACTGAGGAGGTTATGCCTTTATTTAAATATCCTGAATTCGACTTTAAGATTACTGATAGATATACAAATGTTGATTCTAAGGAATATCAAGTAGTAAAATAAAACACTAAAGAAATGCAATTAATTTCGACAAATATCTGCAAAACCAGCGACATTGGTGTAAACGATAATCTGTTTGGTGGACGGATGCTTTCGTGGCTGGACGAAGCCGGAGGAATAATGGCATCTTCGGTCTGCAGGTCGGCCAATGTGATTACTTTAAAAATGGATGAAGTGCTTTTTTTAAGGCCGGTGAAGGTTAAGGAACAGATAAGAATTTATGGTAGTGTCGATAAAATTGGTACTACTTCAATTTCTCTTTTGCTTGAAGCACGAAGATTTTGTGTGGAAGAAAATTCCGAAGCATTGGTGTGCTCCACTAAAATGCTATTTGTAAATATTGAC
>JAOZNY010000097.1:8985-10623 GCA_029933565.1 Bacteroidales bacterium | reverse complement strand
AACTTATCGCTAATAACAACCCTACAGTTCTTATTTCTCCATTACCCACCGTATTTTGTATTTTCAATTACCTAAAATACAAGGTGTTGAAATTTATGGGCTTATAATCTCATTTTATTTATGGTTATTATCTAATTCCAAAAATACAAAATATTCTTGAGTTGTCATCTTTCAAAAAGCCCAGTTTTTTAATTAATTATAATACTAAAATTACAATAAGCCCCTATTTTATATTCGCAACGTATGCAAAACTCCATCACTCCAAAACCCCACCACTCCATCAAATCTCCCTTTTGGGGAGATGCCCAAAGGGCAGAGGGGTCTCCACCCCTCCACTTGTCCGCCGTAGCATTAGCGAAGGAGGATCACTCCAAAACTCCAACCCTCCATATTCCTTCATTTCCCCTATCTTCGCCCCATGGATTCGATAAAAAAGATTTTTAAAATAGGCCATGGCCCTTCAAGCAGCCATACCATGGGACCTAAAAAGGCAGCAGAAATATTCTTGAAAAAGAACCCCAATGCATTAATATTTAAAGTACATATTTATGGTAGTCTTGCCCTAACCGGAAAAGGCCATATGACAGATGTTGCTATCCTCGACACTTTGGGGGAAAGAGCGGAAATAATATGGTGTCCCAAAGAGAGACTTCCCCTTCACCCAAACGGATTAATTTTTGAGGCATTTGATAATAAATCTACCTTAACCGATTCGTGGGAAGTTTACAGCATTGGCGGCGGCGAACTCATGGACAAGGACAATAAAATAGAACCAAAAAAAGTATATCCACACACCAATATGTCGGATATTTTGAAACACCTCATTGATGAAGGTGGCACATTTTGGGAATATGTTTACCGAAATGAGGATAACGACCTGGAAACTTATTTATGGGAAGTATGGAATGCCATGAAAGCTGCCATTGAAAGGGGGCTTAACACTGAAGGCACTTTACCGGGCGGACTCAAACTACTTCGTAAAGCGCCATCGTATCATTTCAAGGCAAGAATGCAAAATCAGTTTGTGCAAGATGATAGTTTTTTGTTTGCATTTGCTTTGGCTGTTTCTGAAGAAAATGCGTCAGGAAATGTAGTTGTTACTGCGCCAACCTGTGGCTCGTCGGGAATATTGCCGGCAGTTTTGTATTTGTTTTACAAAGACAAAGATGTAAAAGAAGATTTTATTATTCGTGCTTTGGCAACAGCAGGGCTTATTGGGAATATTGTAAAAAAGAATGCTTCAATCTCAGGGGCAGAAGTTGGTTGTCAAGGTGAAGTAGGAGTAGCCGCTGCAATGGCTGCCGCTGCGGCAGCACAAATTGCCGGAGGCACTATCCATCAAATTGAATATGCTGCTTCTTCGGCACAGGAACACCACCTTGGTTTAACCTGTGACCCGGTTGCAGGTCTGGTACAAATTCCATGCATTGAGCGTAATGCCTTTGGGGCGCAACGAGCAATTGATTCGGCACTATTTGCAATTAATTCAGATGGTAGGCATTTAGTGTCGTTTGATCAGGTTGTGGAGGCAATGAAACAAACAGGAAAAGATATGCCTAGCCTTTATAAAGAAACTGCTTTGGGTGGTTTGGCAAAGGTTTATTCGGATAATAGGTAAGTGGGTTAGTGGTTGAGTGG
>JAOZNY010000097.1:4570-8885 GCA_029933565.1 Bacteroidales bacterium | reverse complement strand
TGAGTGGGTGAGTTGGTGTTGTTGAAAACTAGTGGGTATTCTTCGATACTTTCGTTTTGTTTTTCATTTTATATTCAGCAACCATTTTCTTCATCCATGTTTGTGCAATGTCACTCATTTCCTGCACCGAATCAAGATTTACACTTCCCCCCTCTTTTATAGGTATTGGTGGGTAAATAGGTTTGCCGATAATTGTTTCTATTTTCAAAATATTATCAGATATTTTCCTGCCAAAAAATGTTCGTGTTTTAAATAGATGCACAACCGGAACAACAGGACAGTTGGCATGATGAGCCAGATAAAACGCGCCCCTCTGAAAATAATCAATATCCTGATGGAGATGCCAGAGTTCTTCTTCAGGGAATAAATGAACTATTTTTCCCTGTTTAACAGCATCAACAACTGGTTTCATTATTTTTTTCAAACCAAAAACCCCATCAGGAATGGGAAAGCCCCTGAGCAGCCGAAACATCTTTCGGAAATATGGCGCTTCAAAATTTCTTTGCACCGAAGCATACCACGGACTGCGTGGGAGCATAGCAACTCCGGTTAAAACCGTATCAAAAATATGGCAGTGATTGGCAACACTGATAAAACCCTTTTTTCTGAGTGGCTTAAGATTTTTACGTCCGTAAACTCTATGACTTCCAATAACTTTAAAAAACCCAATTCCCAATACTAAATAAAAAGAATAATAAACGATATAGGAAAAGAACAGGTAAAAATAATCGCTTCTGATAAAAGTATAATCAGGAGAAATGGTCATTGGATAAACCGATTCCATAGGTACTTGCTGCTTACGAACCTGATCGGATGCCATAATTTTCTATCGTTTTATTCTTACTCTTTCGGGCTTTAAAGCCATGTTCTTAGGCTTAAGGCTGGGATTTACAATTTCCTCAATAAATGCTTCGTATTCGGTAACTGCTCTGTCAAAACGATACCAATCTGCCTCAGCCAGAACTTTTTTCTTAAGAGCATCGCTTCTAAGTTCTTCTCTGTTTTCATACCAATAATCAATTTGTTTGGCAAAATCATCTGCATCCTCCGACTTAAACAAAAACCTGTCATCCAAAGCAAATTGTGAGGCCGCTGAATATTTTGAATTGCTTATTAAACATGGCAGTCCGCAGCCTATGGCTTCAGAAGTTGATAAACTTTCTAATTCAACAATTGAAGCATGAACGTAAAGGTCAGCGGTATTTAAATACCTGAGTTTATCTTCAAAACTTATGTAATCAATAAATGGCTCAACAGGAAGTTCCTTTCCTTTTTCCTTTAACTCATCTGTTCTTTCTCCCCTACCTGCAATAATGAGTTGAATTTTGTCTTTATATTTTGATCGTTTTACTCCTTCAATTAACAGCGATTGCCTTTTCTCGTCGGCATGCCTTCCAATATTTATAAGAACCAATTTATCGCCAAACCAATCGGGTCTTTCATAATCTCCCGCTACATATTCTTTAGGTATCCCATTTGAAATAAATTTATGATTTGCCTTGACACCTTCTGATATAAGTAAATTAGAGGCAAACTCCGAAGGACTGATAATTGTATTTACTCTATTAAAAAGAAAATACTTGAAAATTGACCATATAAATCGTTCTAAAAGTTTACTGGTTTTGCCCATGGCTGCCATAATATTTTGTGGCTGCACATGAAAGGCTCCTACTACCGGTTTCCCCAATCGATTGGCAGCCTTAACTGCACCTTTGGCCATTAAAAATGGAAACTGAACCTGTACAATATCAGCATCTTTCATGGCTTTTTCATAAATCTTCTTATCATTCTTCCCAAAAAGAAATTTCATATTTTCTAAGGATGCCTCTGTTCCAGGCAGTACAAATCCGGGTATTTTATAAAAGTCAGGGTCGGAAGGGTTTTCATGGATAGCACTAATTATGCTAACTTCATGACCTCGTTTTTTTAATTCATCAACAAGTCTTTTGGTGGCAATTGTGCCTCCGTTAGCATCGTTGTATGAATCTATTGCGAATACAATCTTCATTTGGAATTTCAAATTTATAAATACTACCTATTGAGGTTGTTTGATGTTTAAAAATAATGCATAAAACTGAAAAAATGATTTCCATTTATCCCCTATTGAGAGGGGAACCAGGGGTGTGTCAATTAACTATCCAATCAATTTTTCAGTTTTTCAACAAAATCAGATTAACTTTATTCAACTTCATTATAAAAAAGCAGCAAATTTATAAAAAGAAGATGCTCATTTAACAAATAAACAATAATGATAAAACAATAAAATACAGTGATTTAAAAACCTTATTATTCTACTACTGAACACTCTTAAGTGCTTTTACAGCTTTATCCTCAATGTACTCGTAATAATCACTTTTGTAGAGTTTTATGGATTTTTCAAAGTTAGTTTCTGCCAGTTGGGTTTCACCCATTTGCTTATAAATATTTCCAAGCATCAAAGCCGCCTCCGAAGCAAAGGAATAATCCAATTCTTCACCCATTTCAATAACTTGTTTGAATTGAACTATGGCTAACTCATTGTTTTTGTTCGAAGCATTAAATCTTGCGTTGAGGAAAAGATATTCAATTTGATGAGGTAATAAATTACTCTTGTGAACTTCATAGGATTTTAATGCCAATTCAAATCTATCGAAATAACCACCATCTAGCAGTAATCTAGCTTTAACCAAATTAATATCAGGATTATAATCCAGATTGGCATCGTAAAGTGCCTCACGATCCCTTTCGTTAATGTCCTTTCCTTCGTCTCTTACTATTTCACAAAATTCAAAATATTTCTCCTCATTATTATTTACCAGATAATAAAGTGCCAGTTGGTAATTGATTTCTTTTAAATACTCTTTCTTTTTAAGTTTAGTTAAGTATTTGGTTAAGTGATAAACCGCATTATTATCAAGTTTTCGCAAGAGTATTTTTCCCATTAGGTAACTATAAACAAGATCGGCAAACTCATATTCACTAATATCTATTTGCTGCATTGTCACAAATGCTTCCTCGTTTCTGCCTATCCGGTAGGCAATATTTGCTCTAAAATACCTATGTATAAATGTTTGCGAAACATTACTGTCGAGCGACTTTGTAAATTCGTAAACCATTTCAGGCGTTTTGTTAAGTTTGGCTGTAAGAATTACATAAAGAGCAGATTCTGCATTTATTCCTTTTATATCTTTTTGTGTTTCATAATTTTCGCGGAGGATTCTGAAACCATATTCAGGATTGGCAGTTACACCAAAAAAAGAAGCGGCCCACTTTACAAATGGAGGTATATTTGAAATAGCAACATTAAAAAAACCATCTAACTTTAAACTGGGTTTAAAATCGGGATATTTTTCCAGATTCTGATAAACATTTTTATATCCTGAATAGGCTTTCCGTAAACCACTAATAAGCGAACCATTTATAATATTGAAAATGCCTAACTGCAATTCCATTTCTGAATAACAGGCAAGATAATATGGCGAGTCGGTATCCTTCTCATCCATTATTTCCCTCTTTTTATAATAATTTTCAATAAACGCCTCATACTCTTCTTCATTGGAATTTATAAGTAATTTGTAAGCATCACACGACTGATCAAGATAATATGCGTAATAGTTTTTAGGGTTTATTTTTATTTCTTCGGCCAATAACTCTTTTGCCTGATCAATTTTTAAATCTATCAATAGCATCCAGGCATCCTTGCAGTTTTCGTTTACCTCATAAGCAGCTTTGCTTTGCAGGCTTAGGCCGATGAATAAAGAAATAAGTAAAATTAATCTTCTCATTAAAATGCTTAAAATGATTTTTCGCAAAAGTAAATTTTATTTTGAGAGGAGATAGGCACTCTAATTCTGATTTATTGTATTTTCGATGATTGATTTATAAAGCTTAATTGAATGAAGAAGTATTTGATTTTTACACTATTTGCATTGCTACCACTAATTTATGGCTGTAAAGAAAAACTTGTTAAATATGAAAACTCAGGCGAAACCATCCATTTGATGATCGACCAGATATTGAAGGTGCACCTGCCTTCAAATGCAAGTACAGGTAACGATTGGCGAAAAACTGCCTACGACGACAAAATAATTGACAGACTTGGTAAACCAAATTATATGCTTGGCGATGGTAGTGTTGGAGGAGAAGGAGTTACTATGTTTAGGTTTAAGGCCATAAAAACCGGAGAAACAAAACTTGTGATGGAATACGGTAATAAATACGATTCGGACAAGGAAGCCCTTAAAGTATTTGAACTGAATATTATTGTTGTTCCGAAAAGATAAAAGAAATGTTATCGGGTTGTCAGGTTATCAGGTTGTCAAGTTATCATTGTTGT
>JAOZNY010000097.1:0-4470 GCA_029933565.1 Bacteroidales bacterium | reverse complement strand
AAAAGAAATGTTATCGGGTTGTCAGGTTATCAGGTTGTCAAGTTATCATTGTTGTCAAGTTATCATTGTTATCGGGTTATCATTGTTGTTAATAGGTCACTTTTAACTTGACAATCGAACAATCGAACAATCGGACAATCGGACAATCGAACAATTGAATACTTTTTCTCCCTACATTTGCCTCGATGCAAAAAAAGTTTGTAAAAAATCTTGCTTTAATTTTATTCTTGAACTTTTTGGTCAAGCCATTTTGGATACTTGGTGTGGACAGACAAGTACAAAATGTAGTAGGACCGGAAGAATATGGATTCTACACAGCAATACTAAGTTTCTCTTTTTTGTTTTTCATTTTCCTCGATCTGGGAATTACAAACTTCAACAATCGCAACATTGCCCAAAACACCCAACTACTACGAAAACACTTTGCAGGTATTGGCTCACTAAAACTTCTGCTGGGTATTGTTTATGCCATTGTAATCTTTGGAATTGGATTATTATGGGGCTATCGCGGACGCGAACTTTATCTGCTTGCATGGGTTGGCTTTAACCAGTTCTTACTCTCGTTTATTTTATACTTACGATCAAATATTTCAGGGCTTCTACTTTTTAAAACCGATAGTTTTTTGTCAATCCTCGACAGATTGCTAATGATAATAATTGTTGGAACATTGATCTGGACAGGTTTGCTAAGCATTAATTTCACCATCGAAACCTTTGTTTATTCGCAAACTGTGGCCTACTCCATCACGGCCCTTATTGCTCTTATTGCCGTATTAAAAAAAACTGGGCGATTAAGTTTAAACTGGAATCCGGCCTTTTTTATGGTCATCATAAAAAAGAGTCTGCCTTATGCGCTTCTGGTGCTTTTAATGAGTTTTTATAACCGCATCGATCCTGTTCTTATCCGCAAACTTCTTCCTCTGGAAACAGGAGATTATCAGGCAGGTGTTTATGCACAGGCCTTCAGGCTTTTGGATGCCGGACAAAATTTTGCTTTTTTATTCGCTGTTTTGCTACTGCCTTTGTTTTCCAAAATGATAAAAGATGGAAAAAGCGTCACAGAATTAGTAAAACTTGCATTTTCTATTTTGGTAACAGGAGCATTAATAATTGCAATTAGCACAGGTTTTTACAGCACCGAAATAATGAGTTTGATGTACGGCCATTTTGGAACTGAAACATCTGCTGAGTTTGCTCTTAGGATTTCCCAATCCTCAATTATCCTGACTATTCTTATGTTTAGTTTTGTGGCAATATCTTCAAATTATATTTTTGGAACTCTGCTTACAGCAAACAAAAGTTTAAAGGCTCTTAACATTGTTGCTTTCATCGGACTTATTGCAAACATCGCCGTAAACCTTATTCTTATTCCAAAACTCATGGCTGTTGGCTCGGCATGGGCCAGCCTTTTTGCACAGGGTGGCACAGCAATACTTCAGGTAATACTTGCAAAAAACATTTTTAAAATGAAGACTGATTACAGTCTGATAACAAGATTTGCGCTGCTGATAATTTTAATGATTACATCAGGATTTATATTAAAACAATGGACTTTCGTGAATTGGTATTGGTCCATTTCCATATTGCTATTTGGTGGTTTAATTCTTGCTTTTGCACTTAAACTTCTTAACCTTAAAGAACTACTAAGGATACTCAAAGAAGATGGGTAAGTTTTTCATTTAACAGTTTTATATCCAGCATCGCCCAATAAAACTCTTGTTTCCTCAAAAGCAGTCTGAGTACCAAAAACTAATAGGATATCTCCGGTCCTTAAGTAAGTATCGCCGTGTGGGATAAAGAAACTATTTTCCCTCCGCACCATCATAAGTATTGCACTCTTGTGAAAAGGGACTTCTTTAATCATCGAGCCATCAAGGTTTTTGTTAGTAATCTGAATCTCTTCAACACTAAAATTTTCGAATGATTCAACTAGTGCATGGTAAGTAGTGGGACGAATAATAAGATTTTCGATTGCAGTGGCCAATATTTGTGTTACATCGATTGTTTCTATTCCCTGCTGCTTATACTTTTGCTCCAACGAAAATTTGCTGATCCTTGAAATAATATTCTCGTGCAAAAACTCATTTCTTAAAACCTTACTAATCTTTAGGTTTTTCTCATCATCACCAGTTTCAATTACCACATAATTATCGGGTTTCAATTTTAACTCCTCAAACACACTTACATTACATCCACTACCATTAACCACATTAATCCCCTTGTCGGTAATCTCTTGGCAACGGGATTTATCTTCTTCAATAATTATTACTTTTTTGCCATGCAGATGAAGACGACGAGCCAATAAAACGGCTGTGCTGCTTCCTCCAACAATTATGGTTTTATTACCCTCAGTTATTGTATTGGGCGACATCCAGTTATAAACAATTGGCGACACAAAACAGGTAATTACTGCCATAATAATTATACTTGCATTTATTCCAGAAGTAATTACACCAAGTTCGAGCCCAATAGCTGATGCAGCAATTATTAAACTTAAACGTGAAGAAATCAGAAAGCCACCTGACAGAGCCTTTTTCATGCCAAACAGTTTTTGCCAAAGCAATGATGGCAAAACCTTTATTGCGAAAAGTGATACCAACAACAAAATTAGAAACCCAATTAAGGAAGAATCAAATTCAGCCAGTGCTTTTGGGTCGAAATTTGCACCTACCATTATAAAAAAGAAAGGAATAAAAAATCCAAAACCCATGCCATCCAACTTAATCAGCATTAACGAGCGTTCTCGGTGCAGCATAGTAGAAAGTAGCAAACCACTTAAAAAAGCACCAAGCAAAACTACTTCCTTGCCAATGTATTGAGAAATTACAACAAAAATCAAAATTGTTAATAATGCTCCCCTGATACGAATTTGTGAAGCTGCCTGAGATAATTGATAACTCAGTTTCTTGAATATGGGGATATCCTTTAATTTGCTTATTAACAGATAAAAAACAAAGAAGAGAATAAAAAGGGCAATAATATAAAGCAGTTTGTAGTGGAAGCCATTTTTTATAATAAACGCAGTGAAAGTAAAAAGGATAATACTCAGAATATCGGCAACTGCTGCTGCAATAATTACCATCTGACCAAAACGACTCCCTATTTCGCCGCGGTCTTTCAACACAGGCAAAACTATTGCCACCGATGTGGTAACCATTATGAGCGAAAAATACCAAATGCTAGGAATATCAACAAGTTGTGCCAAGGCAAATGAGGCGGCATAAGAAAGCACGATTGCCATAGCAAACTGCGAGAGACCTACAAGCAAAGGGTTTTTCAGGAAGCGCGAAACTGTAAGCCTGCGACGCGGCAATGAAGCAAGTATTTGATCAACATCTATTTCAAGGCCACCTAAGAACATTAAAAAGAGAAAACCAAAGAGAGCAAGAAAATCGAGGATAATAAAACTTTCACTACTGAGTCCCCCAAACAAGAATTTTCCGGCCACAAAACCCAAAATTATCTCAATAATTACAATGGGAATTTTTTTCAGTTTAAAAACCGAAAGTATAATTGGAGTTAGCCAAGCTATTGCTGCCACTACTAACAGCGGATAAAAATCATAATGGAATGAAATGTTTAATAGCATAATTTTGGCATAATTGAAAAATTAATATTTACTCTTAAATTGGCTTATGCAAATATAAAAATCTCCTGAATCTAGAGTCTACCAACGTAAAGAGCATTCCCATTTTCTCCTTCCACTATAAAAGTTTCAGAAAACATTTGCGACATTTCTGTTTTAAAACACTTTTTAAAATTAATATAATCGCTTCTTTCTAAGAACTCAAGTAAACTAACCATGGGCGAAGAGCCTTTATAAAAGTCGTGTATTACAACATAATCTTTAGCCAGCCTTTTCATTTCCAATAATAACTCATACCGCTTTTCCGACTTCATTCCGTGTAATACAAATGTTGCTGTAACCAAATGAAAAGATTTATCCGGAAAAACATTCAAACTATTATCCTTTTGAAGAACACAATTAATTTGCTTATTATTCTCACTTGCCTGTAAAATCATTCTCTGGGAAAAATCAGAACCTGTTGCATTTTTAAGTTTGTAATTTGCGAGTGAAGTAATCCACGAACCCGTACCACAGCCTACATCAAGAACATCTTTTCCTTTTAAGGGAATCTGATTATTAAGTAGCGCGGCCATTTCCTTGTAGTTCTTATTTGTAGCTTTATCGATAAGGTAGTAAACAGGTGCAATCAGATTAAAAATGAATTTTGCCCTTTTATCTTCGTCCTTTGAAAAATAATGCTTAAATCCCATAAAGGCAAAACTAATTCCTTTTTTAAAATTCCCATAAAATAATGGCTTTAAAAAATATTTTTGAAAAAAACTTGACAAATAAAAAAATTGTTTATTTTTGCCGCTCCTAACAAAGAAGCACCGTTCGTCTAGTCTGGTCAGGACGCTAGGTTTTCATCCTAGTAACACGGGTTCAAATCCCGTACGGTGTAC
>JAOZNY010000321.1 GCA_029933565.1 Bacteroidales bacterium | reverse complement strand
CTGGTTAATGTCGGCTTCAATGTAATCGATGCCATACTTGCCACATTTCACTTTTAACTCTTCGCGTACTTTTGAACTTCTTTCAAGGAATTTCTCCCTAATATCCAAAGGATTTAATTTAATTTGCTCGTTAGTTTCAAGGTCGATAAATTTATGTGGACGATCGTCAAGAACTAATTCTTCTTCAAGTTTTTTATCAAAAACATGAAAAAATATCAATTCGTGATTATAATGCTTAAAATGCTGAAGCGAAGAGAATACCTCATCAATACTCGAAGCATTGTCCAACATATCGCTAAAAATAATCACCAAAGAACGTTTATGCAGCATTTCGGCAATCAAGTGCAACGATTTGCTAACATCGGTAAGTTTATTCCTGTTGGGTTTATCTCCCCACAAAAGATTTTCAAGTTCCGAAAAAAGATGCTTCTGATGAACTGAACTTGACCGTGCTTGACTGTGGCCTTCAATCTTATCGGTAAAAAAACTAAGTCCCACTGCATCCCTTTGCTTTTTCATTAAATTTATAAGGGCGGCAGCGGCATAAATTGAAAAAGTAATTTTGTTAAGATTTTCAATACTTGGGTTCTCCTTAACGGGAAAGTGCATCGACGATGAATTATCGATAATTATCCTGCACCTGAGATTGGTTTCCTCTTCAAAGCGTTTAACAAACATCTTATCTGTACGACCATAAAGTTTCCAGTCAATAAAACGTGTCGATTCGCCGGGATTGTAGAGCCTGTGCTCGGCAAACTCAACAGAAAAACCATGAAAGGGGCTTTTATGCAAACCCGTAATAAAACCTTCAACAACCTGCCTCGCTAAAAACTCGAGTGAGTTGAACTGTTCTATTTTTCCTATGTCGATGGTTTTTTTCAAAATTCTGTGTTTGGTGTTTTGCCAAGCGAGAAACTGACCAAAAAAAAGGCCGCCCCAACAAGGTTTGGACAGCCTTTAACTACCGTTGTAAGATGCTTACAATAATGCTTCTAGTTTTTCAACTAATTTTTGCTTAGGTACTGCCCCAACTTGTTTGTCAACAACTTCTCCACCTTTAAAGAAAAGAATAGTTGGAATATTCCTAATACCAAATTTCTTTGCAACCTCAGGGTTGTGATCTACGTCGAGTTTTCCTACTACACATTTCTCGCTGTACTCTTCGCCAATTTCCTGAACTATTGGACCAACCATGCGGCAAGGACCACACCATACTGCCCAAAAATCAACAATAACAGGTTTATCTGATTTCAAAACTAACGCATCAAAATTTGCATCTGTAATTTCTAAAGCCATTTTTCTATTTTTAAATTTGAAGTGGCAAATATACAGAAGAAATGAAATGAAAAATTGGGAAGGGGAAAAAATATTGGACGTAGATTGGTTGTCGGGTTTTCAATGTTGTCATTGTTATCGTTGTTATCGTAGTAGTCAACCTGATAACCTGACAACAACCTGATAACCTGATAACTTGATAACCTGATAACCTGATAACCCGACAACCCGATAACCCGACAACCTCCACCTTCTCTTTTTTCCCTACTTTAGCTCAAGAATTTATTAAGCAATTATGTTCTCCAACCGCGATGTAGCAGATTATTATAATCAAACTCAAATTCACTACAAAAAATGGTGGAAACTAGATAAATACCTTTCGGTCCACTATGGAATTTGGGACAGCAGCACCAGAAATTTTTCAGAAGCACTTTTAAATACTAATAAAGTTTTGGCAGAAATTGCCGGAATTAATGAAGGAGAAAGAATACTCGATGCAGGTTGTGGTGTTGGTGGCTCAGGAGTTTTTCTGGCCAAAAGTAAAAAAGCTAAAGTTAGTGGAGTAACGCTGAGCGAAAAGCAATTTGATTTTGCCGTTGAAAATGCAAGCAAACTAAAACTTAATCACTTACTGGATTTCAAACTGGAAGATTATACGCAAACATCATTTCCTGACGAAACATTTGATTTAATCTGGTGCATCGAAAGTATTACTTCTACTCCTGATAAAACCTTATTTGCCAGAGAGGCTTTCAGGATTTTAAAACCTGGAGGCAAACTAATAATTGCTGACTATTTTAATACTTCGGAGGACAAAGTCGACACCAAAGGTTTTATGGAAAAATGGCGTAAAACATGGAGTATGGCTCCCATAGAAAGCATGGAAGAATATTTGCCAAAGTTCAATAAAAATGGATTTGAATTAAGGAAAAACCACGATTATACAAAAGGCATCTACCCCACCGCAAAACGAATGTATTGGTCTTCAATTATTGGGGCTTTTCCTTCAGTAATTTACAATGCACTTTTTAAAAATGTTAGCCGTTTTGCAAAAACACATTACAAATCTGGTTTCTATCAATACAAGGCTTTAAAAAAGGGACTTTGGGAATATCGGATATTATTATTTGAGAAAGAAAGTCCATTGAATAATTCAAAAAATATTTAACGATGACAAAATTAATCAACTGGAATGATTTTGAGAAAGTAAAAATCAGAGTAGGTACGATAATAAGTATTCATGATTTTCCAGAAGCCAGAAAACCTGCTTATAAAATTACAGTTGATTTTGGTGAAGAAATAGGCATTAAAAAATCCAGTGCCCAAATCACCGATCTGTACACAAAAGAAGATCTGCTAGGCAAACAAATTATTGGCGTAGTAAATTTCCCACCCAAACAAATTGGCCCCTTTATTTCTGAGTTTTTAATAACAGGTTTTACTCAGGAAAATGGAGAGGTTGTTTTGGC